>CAYJOY010000013.1:0-5979 GCA_964371885.1 uncultured Lentimicrobiaceae bacterium
GATATATTGGCATCTTTTCCCCATTTTTATCATCACATAGCACGCTATGCGCTGATAAAAATGAGAGAAATCTACTCAATATCTCATCTCAAATCTGGGCAAAGCAATTTTTAGAAGTCCCCTAAATAACATCCCTTTTTTTGAAATCAATGTTAGTTCATAGACTAACAACTAACAATAAAATATAAATTAAAAAAAATAGATTATGAGTAAATTTAAAATGATTGGAGCTACATCCGTTGGAATTCTTTCTTCACTACTTGCCTCCTTAGGCTTTATTACTTGCTGCGGTTTCCCCATTCTTGCAGGGGTTTTATCGGCTGTAGGAATTGGCACCTCGCAGTTAAGCTTTTTTGCTGAGTACCAAGAGTATTTCTTGCTTTTTGCCATTATATCCTTACTTTTTGGATTTTGGTCGTTTTATTTCAAAAGCAAAAGTGCTTCATCATGTTGTGCTCCCCAAAACGACGCGTCAAGTTCTTGTAGCGATAGTTCTGGTGCCGCTAGCAGTGATGCGTCATCGTGCTGCGAAACCGCTACAGCTAATACTAGCAGCTGTTGTTCAGGAGAAACTACTACCCCACCCGCTCCTGCAACACCATGTTGTTCACAAGAAAGTGGTGGAGTAGACACTACTACTAAGAAAAAGTTCCCTTTCAAAAAAGCGGTTCCGCATATCATTTTATGGGCTGCCGCACTGCTTGTAGGCAAAATGTTGTTTTTCGACATGGAGAATAATATGAGCGAAGGCGACGGCGTCAACAATTTAGTGGGCACTATGCAATACTTTGTTTTCATTGTTATTGAGTTAATTGTACTCTTTGTAGGAATTACCGCTTTAATTGAGATCATTATGATGTACATTCCCCAAACGAAATTACGCAAATGGTTATCTGGTCGCGGTTTATGGGGCAATTTCTTTGCTACTATTTTTGGTGCACTTACCCCATTTTGCGCTTGTTCTACTATTCCTATGACAGTAGGTTTTCTCCGTGCGGGCGTAAGTTTCGGTAGTGTAATGTCATTTCTTATTTCATCGCCATTGTTAAACCCTATTATTATTGGGATGTTGGTTGCTTTAATGGGATTTAAAGCGGCTGCTATATATTTTATTGTTGCATTTATTGCCTCGTTACTTTTTGGATATTTCCTAGAAAAAGTGGGGGCGCAACGCTACGTAAAACCACAATATCTTAACATTGATGGCACCATTGACGGGGTATTGCGCGAAGATGCAAGGAGAAACTTCAGCTTTGGACGCAAATGTTTAGAAGGGGTAAAGGCGGGTTGGAAAACACTGAAACCTGTTATGGTATATTTACTCATTGGGGTAGCTTTGGGAGCTGGAATTTATGGTTATTTACCAGAAGAATTTGTGCTAAAAATTGCGGGCGAAGATAATCCGTTTGCTATTCCTGTAGCCGCTATTCTTGGGGTACCTCTTTATATTCGTGCCGAAACTGCCATCCCTATTGGTATTGCCTTAATGGGTAAAGGGATGAGTGTAGGGGCCGTAATTGCGCTCATTATTGGTGGTGCTGGGATGGCGATTCCAGAAATGACCATGTTGGCAAGTATCTTTAAACGCAATCTTGTGGCATTAATCGTTGTCGTTATCTTCCTTACTGCGGTTATTGGTGGTTATCTATTTAATATAGTAATGTAAGCATAACACTTACAAAATTGAAAACAGGGTGTAGTTTTGAAAACTACACCCTGTTTTTGTAGGTAAAAAATCTATTGATTTCTCTCCACCATATTTATTACGATGCTACCTTCACAAAACGCAAAGTACTCACACCATGGGTTGTGGTAATCCGAACAAAGTAAGTACCCGGTTCCAATGATTGAACGTTCATGTTCTGATATACATTAGGCACCAGAACCACTCTTCCCGACATATCAAGAATTTCTACTTTCTCTACCATTACATTCTCTGCATGAAGTGTAATAGATGCGACAGTTGGATTGGGATATAATTTCATATTCTGCATCGCCTCCGTTTCCGTTATTGACAACGCTTCAAAATATACCTCAATGGTTTCATCTTGCATTAATGGAGGGAACTGATACGACATACCATCTGTTTCTACTTCATTTCCTGAAACTTCTACTCTTTCTACCACTACATTCGCGTATGATTCGAAATAATAGATAGGAGTACTTCCCGCACTATATTGAGTAGCTCCGTCAGGATTTACTACACCTGGCCCATACGCCGTTGCTGTTATCGTAAACATTGGGGTTGCAGTAGTAACTGAAAGGGTATCGCTCGGGAACCAATCAGTGGTTATAGTTTCACAAACCGCTTGCATCTGAATGGAGTAAGTGGTGGATGGAAGAAGTTCATTAATAATATAAGGAGATGAAGATACGGAAATAGTATCCCACCATTCACTATTCTCCTCCTTGATGCGAATGTTTACACTTGCAGATGTTGCTACCCAACTCACAGTGATCGTTGTCGGTGTTTCAGAAATAGCAGCAATTTCAGTAGGCGCATCGCAACGTTCCATTGTAGTAAATTCTACAGATGTCCAATCGGAGTATCGCCCTTCGGTACAAACGGTACGCACGTATGCGGTGTACGTAGTATTCGAGAGTAATGACTCAAAAGTGAAAACGTTGTCTAAAACCTCAACAGTATCGCCCATTTCTCCTAAACGCACTTGCCAAGCAGTATCGGTGGCTGCGCCCGCCCATGAAATGGTCGCGCTGCTATCGGTTAATGCGGTTACGGTTACAGCGGTCGGCAATTCACATGGTGTGAAAGTAGTAAATTCTACAGATGTCCAGTCAGAGTAACGTCCTTCGGTACAAGCGGTACGCACGTATGCAGTGTAAGTAGTATTCGAGAGTATTGACTCGAAGGTGAAAACGTTGTCTGAAACCTCAACAGTATCGCCCATTTCGCCTAAGCGCACTTGCCAAACAGTATCGATGGCTGCGCCCGCCCATGAAATGGTCGCGCTGCTATCGGACAAATTGGTTACTGTTAATTCGGTCGGCAATTCACATGGTGTGAAAGTAGTAAATTCTACTGATGTCCAATCAGAGTAACGCCCTTCGGTGCAAACGGTACGAACATGCGCTGTATAAGTGGTATTTGAAAGTAACGATTCGAAAGTGAAGGTACTGTTAGCAACCTCAACGGTATCGCCCATTTCGCCTAAGCGCACTTGCCAAGCAGTATCGATGGCACTGCCCGTCCAAGTGATGGTCGCGCTGCTATCGGTTAATGCGGTTACGGTTACAGCGGTCGGCAATTCACATGGTGTGAAAGTAGTAAATTCAACAGATGTCCATTCTGAATAACGCCCTTCGGTACAAACAGTACGAACGTATGCGGTGTAAGTAGTATTCGAGAGTAATGACTCAAAGGTGAAAACGTTGTCTGAAACCTCAACCGTGTCACTTATTTCTGCCAGAAATAGATTCCATAAAGAATCGGATGCTGCACCCGTCCAAGCAATCGTGGCGCTGCTATCGGACAAATTGGTTACTGTTAATGCAGCAGGAATATTACACGGAACAATTGGAGTATAGGTAGTATCTACCGTTATTTGGAAATTATCGATATGAAGGTCGTTGTCGGCATTATTCACGGTTGACTCTACATAGAATGCCACCTTAACCATCCCTTGGTAAGGCACTCCCTCATGGTCCATTAATGGAATTCTCACGTGTTGCTGCGTAGCTAAATCGTTATACACCCTTGTTGCACCCTCTTCATTGGTCCACAAAGTGGCATTCGATTTTAACCAAGTGATTCCATTATCGGGCGAAATAATCACTCCAAATTTATCGTCATCCCCAGTTAAGTTTGGCAAGCCTGTCGAATTCCAAATGGTAAGTTGCACATCGAATTCAATTTGGAATAGAGTGTCACTTGTTCCTAAATCTATAGAAGGGGTAATCATCCAATCGTCGGCACTTTCGCTCATGCCGCCATACACATTTACCCTTGCATGCGCATCGGTGATTGCTCCACCAAGGTTACTGCTCGAAGATCTCCATCTATTATCGTGAACAACTAACGATGCCGGAAGCGTGTCTGGGAGAAATCCACTTTGTGTTTCCCAACAAGGTGGCGCTACTTCCGTGAAAGTTTCTACAACGGTTGGAGCGGTGTAAATTGGGCATAACGTGGTGAACTGAACTGAATGGCTTGCTTCCGACTCCTCATCAAGACATTGCGTTGTAATATAGAAACTATAAGTCGTAATAGGATCTAGATTTTCAATAACATAAGGAGGGGTAACTTGCATCTGCGACTGCCATGGATCATTACTTCCATCTCTTCTGTAATAAATATTCCAAATAGTATCATTTTCATAGAGAGAATCCCAATTAACTTCTGCTGTTGTAGCCGTTAGGTTTAACACAGTTGGCACCTCAGGGCGACGGCATGAAGGGATGTTCATGATGGTAAAATTATCGATATAAGCGTATGTATATCTGCTAGATGCTTTATATTTAAAAGCAATATAACGATCTTCGGTTTGATGCCCTTCGAAAGCAAACTCCATCTCTTCCCATTCCAATCTATTGGTAAATCTTACGGTGTCCATACCAGTAAATGATGATGGATCATTGGGATTGGCAATGGTTCCTATTTCAAGCGCTGGTGCATCCATATCGAGAGCAGTTGTAGTAGCATAAAAACGAACCATCAATGAGGAAATATCAATAGAATCGGCTAATTGTACCGTTGCAACAATATTAGAATCTTGTAGTGATGCTTCATTCGCAAAGAACAAACCACCTTCGCCTTCATACCCATAATAGGTAATATAGGGATGATTGGGTAGTGTAGAAACTTTCTGCCAGCATGATGGGAAAGCCCACACCCCTATCTCATGACTTTCAAAATCTTCGGTATAAGGGAGCGTTGCTAATGGAACGCAATTAGTTTTGAAGGTATATATGGAAGTCGTATCTGAATGATGATCTCCACAAATAGTGGCTACCTTTATATCGTAGAATGTATTAGGGATAAGATTTGAGAGGATAAATGGGGAGGCCGTTGTATGGAGCTGTTGCTGCCATTGCGTGGAGTCGCTCATTTTATACAATACCATCCAAGCACTATCGTAGGCATGAATAGGCGACCAATGAATTTGCACAGAGGTATCTGTAATGGCTACTGCTTCTACATCTAAAGGAAGCACACAGTTAGGGATAGAGTCCACCAATAGATCATCGATCCAATAATTCCAAGAGCCTGCATTTGCTTGATGTTTAATGGCAATGGCGCCCAACAAGTTTTCGGGCACTTCATGGAAAAATACGCGATAGTAGTTAAAGTTATTATCATCTGGTTGTATCACTTGTATCAGCTCAAACGTTTCTGCATCTTCTGGATCTGTCATATAGCCTACTTCTAGCACGCCCGACAATTCGCCTTCCCTTTTTGCCCAAAATTCTAGCTGCACCTCATGTAAAGAGGTTGCCAATACTGGTGTAGCCATTAATACTGGATCTTCGGCAAATAACGTATTTACACCTAGCGATTTTGCTCCCAAATAAGCATAGTTTGTAACTACTTTTGGGAAAGTTCTATTGAATAACGGTTTGCTCCAACATTCAGGAAAGCTATTGGTATTAACGGTTTCAAAACCCTCCTCCCATGGTAAATCTCTAATAAAATCGCAAGGGGTAGCAAAGCTGTATTCCAGCGAATAGAAACTAGTATCGCCCGCATGACATGTTGCATGCAAGAAGTAATGATACGTTGTGGTAGGCAAAGTTTGCAATACATACGGTGAAGTGGCGCTATCTACTACAGTCCACTCCTCTTCAAATTCGGAACGATAATGCAAAGTAACCACTTCTGTACTTTCCCAGGTAATCTCTGTTTGAATACCCGAAAGCGCTGTGGCCACTATACTGTCAGGAGTAGGGCAAGATACAGGGGTAATGCTAATATTATCGATGGCTGCAGGTGGTTGTTCTCCATCTGAAAGATCGTTTACCCAT
>CAYJOY010000013.1:5989-6595 GCA_964371885.1 uncultured Lentimicrobiaceae bacterium
AATACTAACTTCATGGTCGTTTCCCCTTGATCAGGAATAAAAAAGTATTTTCTTTCAACGCCATCTGTTTGATTATGAATAGTGCGTGTACTTCCGAAGGGGTACAACAAATTATGCGTATAATTAGAAGCTCCATATAGTGGAATAGTGGACGAAGCGGTCATCAAGGTGGTGTCAGTTACTAAGAACACTTTCAAATAATCGAATACACTTTCCCCTTCTACATGCAGATCGAATGCTAATTGGTAGCCATTTTGGTTAGGGTCAAATGCAATGAGTCTACTAGCCGTAACGGTTGAAACGGCATTGGTGGTGTAAACATTGTCGACACCATTATTGGTAATATATAATGATGTATCTCCTATCGGGGCGATATTTACACCCGTACCAAAGGTCCAATAATTGGTGGCATCTCCTGCTGCGAGGCTCCACGCATTCAGATCTGCCATATCGTTAAATTGGCAATCGTAAGGGATGGTAGCTGCCGCTCCGAAAGTAGAAGCTGTAGCCACACTCGACCAACTGCCGCTTACAGAATCATTGCATTGCTGACGAACGGCAACGCTATAACGTGTTTCAGGGAGAAGTCCTTCGAGGGTATATGGA
>CAYJOY010000013.1:6605-19298 GCA_964371885.1 uncultured Lentimicrobiaceae bacterium
AATCGGTGGATGGTGCAATGGTTAGTAATGTCCCCATTTCAGGAAGAAACGGAGTTCCATCAACAGGGGTGATACCGTACGATAATTGCCAATTTGAGGCAGCAAAATAGTTCGTATCCCATGTTATCATCATGGCAGAATCGGTAGTAAGCAACACCTCTAATCCTCTTGATTCTGGGCAAGCAGGGTAATCACTTACTTGAAAATTATCGATTGCAATATGTTGCAACTCTTGGTTACCCATAAATCCAACTCTATACTGCGCCGTATCGGCTCCGAGTGAAATTTCGTAGTATTGCCAAGCGCCGCCTTGTGGAAGTAATGTGGCCAAGAGTGTTGTTGCCTGCGCTACCCCTTGCACATTCTCAATATCGCCATGAGCACTCACATTGTAAAGCAGTACGTAAAGGGAATCGACGTAAGAATTATTTTGTTGCGACGCCCCTTTGGCCATAAACGATACCCTTTGCGCCCCCGTAGTTTCAATAATGGGAGAAAACATATAGTTGCTACTGGTGGTAGAACCGCCACCATAGTGGTACAGTTCCAATGCTTTTTCCCCTTCATACACATAGTCGGAAGAGTTTCCCGCATACCAGTTATTAGGGTAGTTAATATTGGTAGTAAGGGTTATCCAACAACCAGGTTGCTCGCCTCCAATAACAGTAGGAGATGTTTCCCATTCACCCTCAAATCCAAAGTAAAAAGGGAAGTTACTAATGGTACCACAAGGTAATTGCGCCACAACCGTATCAGTAGGAAAAGTCTCTCCATCACTACAAAGTGCTCGTACACGAGCGGTTACAACACTGCTTTCGGGCAAATTATTTAAAGTATAAGGGGGAATAGCAACGCTATCTAATCTATTCCAATGGGTATCCATTAACGGTTTCCATTCTACTATAAAAAGAGAATCCGAAATGTTTTCCACTTCCCAATCTAGAACAATGGATTGCGGTGTGGTATTTACTACTGATAGATCTGAAGGGGTTGAACATGAAACCGTATTTTGAACCGTAAATTCATCTATATAAATCGTTTCAAACACTTCTCCACCGCCATATTTGAATGCGATATAAGCACTATTTCCATGATAGTTATCGAAGGAAATAATATAGCTTTCATACGTTTCCGAAGGGATAATAGAAGTGATAGAATCGAACGTTTCAAAACGATGTGGATGACTCATTGTCCCTATAACTAGTGGCATTTCGCTAGATGATTTAGCATAGAACATTACGGTATAATGGCGCAACGAATCGTTGAAAGCGGGTGAACAGAAATAGCTAGTTCTCCCTACCTGAAATTTCAAGGCACCATCTCCAGCGTAGAGATGAGCTGGATCAGCCGTTTGGGTAAAGCCTCCCATTGGGTCGAAATGCCAACAAGAAGGTAGAAAGTCGAAATGTTCTGTGTAAGGAAGTTGCTCCATCGTATCGCAGAATGTGGTAAAATTAACAATTTCAGATAGCAAGGTATCGCCGTTGCAAGTATCTCTGAGTTGCAGTTGATAGTTAGTTCCTGACAATAAATTTGTGATAACCGATCCGTTGAAAACAGGGCCCACTAATTGCCAATGAGAAGTATCATTATTATCTGCTTTTAGGTATAAAGAAACGGTATCACTTGATGTGGCCACAAAGTGAACCGTTGCATTTTGCGTAGTGATATTGTCTACATTGACGTTTAAAGGGACCGCACACGTTGGCACCATCTCCATAGCAATTTCATCTAACCAAAACGAGTTGCCAGGCACATTAGCACGATGGCGAAATACGATAGAAAAGGTTTCGCTCTCTAGGTGCTGGCTAGGAATGGCAACGGTAAAGTGTTGATAGTCGTCCACCTCAGCGGCATCTATCGTTTTAATGGTGGTAAATGTATTGGGATCGTTATGTACAATAGTTCCCACATCGAGGAGCCCTGAAGAGAAGGGGTCGTTGGCGCGCAACCAAAACGAAAGCATAATAGTGCCCACCTCTGAAGAGATAGAGGGAGAAATGGCGTAGGTTGGGGTCTCAATAGTAGCTTGCAAACTCAAACATCTGCTCCCAATATGTGCGGTGTATATATTCTCAACTACCGTCGACTTCCATACAAAATCGCCATTAGGAAAAGACCAGCAAAAAGGGAGTTGTAGTGGATCAATTCCCACTTCAAAACCCTCCGTATAAGGAAACGCATCGGCTGCCATCACATCACATTCGGTGCGAAACGAGGTGCTTCTCCAAGTGCTGGTGCTAGAATCGCAGCGTACTTGAACACGCACGTCGTAAGTGGTATTAGGTATTAATGGAGAAAGCGTGTACGAGAACGCATGGAGCGAATCTATAGCCATCCATTCTGTTGAATCGCTCTGTTTATATTGTAGGTTATATCGCAACGATGGAATGCTATCTTCCGTACTCCATTCAATAGTTGCGCTATCTATGGTGATGTTCGATATCGCTATGGCATCTATTGGATAGCAGTACCCAACCAAAGGCTCCTTCTCTATAAGCACCGCGGGGCGGATTCTATTTCTTGATGAGACTAAAGTAGCACTACTTGGATCGGGATTATTACTATCGCTATAATAGCTGATTGATGTAATTGCTTCGGTTGGTGCCACTCTAAAAAATTGGGTATTGCCTTCCCATTCAGGCTGGTTTTCATCCACCGCTACTACTAAATTCCCCTCGCCTGTATACAGAAAAGGGGCAGAGAAAGTGATGGTATGCCACCCTACACTATCGAAAGTGAGGGTTCCTTCATACACTTCGGTGAATAAAGAAATAGGGAAAAAGCTAGCACTCGCGGAAAATTCGCTCGCTGCTATTTCTCCTACATATACATTTACACTGTTCACCCTTTCACCAATAAAATGGCTATACCAACTTATGGCGCTGATTATTCCTCCCCCTTGGAGTTCATCAACAGTATAGATACTTTGCGTGTAACTATATCCATAATAGTTATTAATAGGATAAAGATAACTTGTTTGCGCACTGCTTGCAGCAGTGTCGATTGCAATGGTGTTTTGGGCAAAACCTTGCTGAGCCATTATCATGACCCAAACGAAAAAAAATAATATAATTCTCATAATCTTATTGGTTATAATATATAAATTGTTTGCGAAACATATAAATTTTCTCCAAAATGGCACACTCGCGCTTTGTTAGGATTAAATTCATACTTACAACGCCCTGCAACCCTATTTAGTATAATGGGTTTCTGACTGATGATAAGATCAACTTTAAGATGAATTACTTTGTATTATTTTCTACAAAATATTCAAGAAATTTAAAAACAGTATGATGATTACTATTGGGATCACAAATTTTAGCAGGAAATAGAGAACATGAAAGATGCGTACTTGCAATGCTCCGTTGTTCGTTATTTGGTTTTTGAAGGTTCGCTTTGAGATCACCCACCCTATAAAAATCACTGAAACTAATCCTGAAATAGGCATTAAAATATTGCCACTAAAATCATTAAAAAAATCGAACAGTGGCTTTCCTGCTACCAATATTTTTGACCCTTCAACCTGCGAGAGTGCACACAACGAAGAAGAGAGGAAAAGCATGGCTAGCAGGATTGCGATAGCTGTTTTCCTTTTAATATTAAACTCGTCTTTTAAATAAGTTACGACTACTTCTAGCATTGAAACCGACGAGGTTATAGCAGCAACAAATAGGAGTATGTAGAAGATAACAGAGATTAAAAAGCCTGCTTCTCCCATTTGGTTGAAGACTGAGGGCAACGTGATGAATACTAAACTTGGTCCCGACGTTGGGGAAATATCCATGCTAAACACCGCTGGGAAGATAGCCAACCCTGAGAGGATGGCCACGGTCATATCGGTGGCGGAAATAGTAACCGCTAGTTTCCCAATATTCGCTTTCCTTTTAATATACGATCCGTACGTAATGAGCGTCCCCATTCCGATACTCAACGAAAAGAACGATTGTCCGAGCGCTTCTAGCCACGCTTTCCCTGTTATTTTGCTAAAATCGGGTTTAAAAAGGAAGGTAATACCTGCCTTAAAACCACTCATAGTGGTAGAATATAGGAAAATACCCAGCAAAATGAGCACAATAAGCGGCATAAATATCTTATTGTATTTTTCAATCCCTTTTTCAATCCCATTGAGAACGATGAATGCAGTGGCTATTAAGAAGATAAAAGTCCAGATAATAGGTTGCCATGCGCTGTTTATAAAAATCTGGAAGACCGATGTAATTTCGTTGCTATCGAGCCCTATGAGATTTGTGCACAACGACTCCTTTAGGAAGTGGAGTGCCCACCCTCCCAATATGGAATAGAAGGAGAGCAATATGAATGCTGAGAGGATGCTGATATATCCCGGATACCCCCAAGCCTTTTTTTTAGAAATATTTCTGAATGAATTTATCACATCGCTTCTCCCCTCTCTGCCTATCGACATTTCAGCAATCATAATCGGGATTGAGATAAAGAGACAAATGAGGATATAAATGAGGATAAAGGCGGCGCCTCCATATTCGCCAGCTAGGTACGGGAAGCGCCATATATTGCCCAACCCTACTACCGAACCTCCAATAGCGGCTATTAATCCAAATTTTGTTTTAAAGACACTGCGATTCTCCATCGGTAATATTACTGCGTAAATTCAAGGATGGCAAACAGAATGGCAATTACAAAAGTAACGGCCAGAATGCCACGGCCCGTAAGATCGTATTTCAGCTTTAAAAGATAATAACGGAGTAAGAAAATGTTAGCCACCATGCTCAATAGAACCATTTTCTGTATCTCTATAATTTCATCCATTCCACTGCGCATTTCTGCAATAGTAACTATTAATTCTAGTATTCCGAATATTGCGGCTGGACAAAACACACCTATAATAGCCCCCATAAGGGCTGAGTCTTTTCTTAAAAAGTTTTTTATTCTTCCCATTTTTTTAATGATTTAATAGTTTCGTATGCGGTAAATTCTGGTTGTACGGGCTGTATTGATACATATCCATTTTGCAGTGATATCTCACAGGTATCTTCGTCATTCTCTAGCACTTGTAAATAGCCCGTTAGCCAATAGTAAGTTCTTCCAAAGGTATCTACTCGTTCTTCAAAATCTTCGTGCCACACCCCCTTAGCATCGCGTACTACTTTCATTCCTTTAATTTCATGCAACGGGATATTCGGAATATTAACATTTAAGCAAGTGTTATTGGGTAACCCATCATTCAATACTTTTGGGATTAGTTTTTTCACATACACTGCTGCTGCCTCAAAGTTGGCATGATGCGCGTAATCTTGCAATGAAAAACCGATAGCGGGAATATTTTCGAAGCTTGCCTCAATGGCCGCCGCCATGGTTCCCGAGTAGATAACACACGCCGAGGCGTTAGAGCCATGATTTATACCTGAAAGGAGCAAATCTATCTTCCTATCTTTGCACACAATGCGTTGTGCCAATTTTACACAATCAACTGGGGTGCCGTTAGTGCGGTAGTATACTACATTATCTTCGGTTTTATATAATTCTAACCTAAGCGGTTGTTGCATAGTAATAGCGTGCGACATAGCAGAACGAGGACCATTAGGTACCACAACTATTACTTCGCCAAACGGTTTGGCACTTTCTACCAATGCTGCTAAACCAGGAGCTTCGTAACCATCATCGTTAGTGATAACTATTAGAGGATGCTGTTCATTATTCATAATTCTATAATATTGTTTGTGAGTTGTTTTGCGATTATTTTACATTTCATCCTATTGAATAAAAGAATTGGCAAAGATACTCTTTTTTTTAACAATGAGATACATTGGATATACTTACCTCTCATTCACTTTGAGAACTGCTGCGTTCTTATATTCTTAACTGATAGCTACCAAAAAGGGGCAGTAAAAACTGCCCCTTTTTGGTTATATATCACTATGATTTATTATAGAATAGTCGTTGATTTAGTATCTCCTGTATAACGGATATCGGCACCCATTTTCACTACTGGTCTATATTGAACAGCGGTACCTGTAGTTACTCCTAAAGCAATATTAAAGAAAATATTGTCGCTTGCTGGATCGAAAACTACCTCTTGGTATGTCCAAGTAGCACCACCATCTGTACTGTACTCAATACCTGAGATGGCAAAGTCTCCTCTTGCAAATACACCATTAAGAACTGCTGTTGTAGCTTCGTAGATGTAAATTTCTGGTTGTACTACTAAAACACAACGAACACTTAAACCAGTGTTATTGTTAATAAATTCTTTTTGTAATTGTAAGTGAGGACAAGTATAGTCTAATGCCGCACATATTGCATTGTTACCTTCAACAACTGTAGAGGTCCAATATGCAGTATACGAAGCAAATTTATCGTAACGGTTAAGACCAGCATCATATTTACCAGCACCTAACGCATTAAAACCATTCATTCCTGTTCCGTCGCCATGAATCCAACCTTCACCACGAAGATCTTCTGAGGTATAGTTCGCACTAATAGCCGCATAATCTTCTTGTACTGGAAGTCTCCAACCTGTAGGACAAACACCTTGTACTCTACCTTGTAATAGAGGCGAAGCAGCATCTATTCTTGCTGCTGAACTCCAGTTGTATAATCTACCATTCATTTCTGGTACGTTAGCTACTTCTGGGTTACTGTATAACTCTGCAAAAGGAACAGCAACATTATCAGCATATTTAGTAGATCTTAAATTTTCGCGAGTCCAACAATTATTGCTAAATCCAAAAATTTCATATTGGTTATTTTCCACATCGGTAACAGTAGTTTGGTCAAGACATGCATCTACTAACACATCTACTGAAAGTGTTGATGCACAAGGCACACCACTTTCTGGGGTATAAGTTCCTTCTGCAGTAACAGTTGCATCAGCCTCAAAGGTGGCATTATAGATACTCATTTTTGGTGATACATTATTACCATCTATTGAAACATTCCATTTCCATGTAATAGGGGCTGTTCCATTGCCTTCTGCAATAAAAAACACCTCTTCGTTGGCTTGAACAGTAAGGTTAGTAGGAGCTGTTACTAATGGCTTTAACTCGAAAGAGTGTACAGTAACATTTTCGGTGGTGAAAACAACATTGTCGCGTCCTGTAATAGTAGCAGCATATTCGCCAGCAGGTATATTAGAGAATGTATACGAATAGATACCAGTGGCATTTTCCAGTAATGTTGCAGGTTCACCATTTACTGTTACCTCTGCACCTATTGTAGCTGTAACTCGTATTTGACCCTCGCCTGCACCAATAGTAGCACCTGGACAGTCTGCTTTATATTCAATAGCTGTGAAATAGTGAGCGTATGCAATTTTTGCTTCGTCGTAATTCCAAATTGTGGTTTCATTCACTTCAATTCCATCAATATACCAGCCCATAAAAGCACTATTAGCAGGAGGAACTATTGTAGGAAAATTACTACCAATTGCTTGGTTATGTATAGGTTGTACGCAAAGGTCAGTTACAGAACTAGATCCGCCATTTAGGTTAAACTGGAGGGCACAAGAACCTGCTTGCCACATAGCATAAAGGGTGGCAACTCCATTATTCTCAGCAGTTAAATTACTTACTGAAGACCCATTAAGATACATATCTCCAGTACCATCTGGTGAAGTGTTCCATGAGTTAAATGTGTAGCCTTGTTTTTCGAAACCTATATTTGGAAGAGTTACACTCTCTGAGTATCTCACATTATTAATTGTTTCCATGTTTCCAGTTCCAGAATTAGCATTGAATGCAATGCTATAAGTATTTCTAATCCATCTTGCATAGAGCGTTAGACTTCTTGCAGTACCTTGAGTTCTCTCTGCAATAGCCGTACAAGTTGTTGTTTCAGCAGCACATTCGTTGGTTTCGTACCATCCACCAAATTGGTATCCTTCTCTTGTGGTTGTTGGTAACACAGAGGTAGGGGTTTCAATAGTAAAGATTCCTTGTGTTAAAGGTTCACCATCATTCACAATGTAGTCAATGGTGTATGGAATTGGATTCCATTTAACGTAGAATGTAAGGGCACCTGTAGTACCAGCTGTTATTTGAGTAACTGGTGTTCCTGTTAATGCTACGTTATCGTACCACTCGCCATTATAACCTAGTTTTTCAACTGTAGGAAGTGCAATAGGGAAAGCAGATTCTGAGCTGTAGGTTCCTGTAGGGTATGCTTCAGAGTCATCTACTTCTTTATAGGAGATAGTATACGTTTCTGCTGTCCAATTGGCTGTTAGTGTAACACTCGCACTCCAGTCGCTTTTAGATGAGAAAACGTTAGCAGTTGTGCCCACGGTCCAATTAACGAAATCGAAGCCATCGCGTGTTGGAATAGGTAAGTTATTTACACTTACATGGTAACCATTGCACACGTTAAAAGTTGTAGGCATATTGGTAGTTCCGCCAGCTAAATCTAATGTTACTGTGTAGGTGACTAAGTTTGTATTGTGCGTATGGAAACCTCCAGCATTGAAAAGCCCCCAGGTTGTAAGCCATGGCCCATAATTGGTAGCACCTACTGGGGTATTTAGTACATCTAATCTTCCATTGCGTCCAATAGTGCCCCTAGTTTCGTAAAACACATAACTTCCAATAGCAGCACCAGTTTTGGCTAATGAAGTAATTGTAGATTGCGAAGTTCCAATCACTGAAGACCACCTTACATCACCAAAAGCTTCATCTCCAATGTAAGTTACTGTAGAAGGGATATATACGTAGAGTAACTCAGAACCATTATTTCCATAAAAAGCTTTGCTAGCAATTCTTGTTACAGCGTAGCTAACTCCATTATGTTGTACTATTGGGGGTATGTGAATAGTTCCACTATAGGTACCTTCAGCTCCATTATTATTTACCACCTCTACCGCAGTAGCACTTATGGTTTTATAATAAATGGTTTTACCATTGTTTGCGGACGAAAATGAGGTTTGCGCCCACGCAGCCCCTATAACAAGGAAAGCTACCATCATTAATAAAAATTTTTTCATAATTGATAATTTAATTTATATGTTAATTTATTGTTATTAGTACTATAAAAACCACCGCGAACTCAACACACGAATGGAACTGCAAAAATACGAATTTAATTTTAAATAGCTTGGTGCAAAGCCTATTTTTACATCATTTCTTAGCATAAAACTAAAAGCGAAAACAAATTGACTACTAGCATATTGCAGTTTTATTCTTAATTATTTAAAACAGAATTGTATCAATCTCAAGTTAACCCACAAAAAAAGGGCAGTTTTCACTGCCCTTTTTAGTTATAATAATCTAAGTTATGTACTATGGCATAACAGAAACTACGATCGTTTTTGTTTCTCCTGTATAAAGAATTTCTTCACCAACTTTCACAACTGGTCTGTAGTGTAATGTAGCACCAGGTGTTAGCGTAAGAGGTGCATTGAAGAAGATTCCATCAACTGTTGGATCTAATGTAACTTCTAGATACTCCCAAGTTGTTCCACCATCTGTGTTATATTGAATACCTGTTACACCATAATCTCCGTTTGCAAAAATACCGTTAAGGTGATTGTCTGCTGTAGAAAGCACAAGCATTTCTGGCTCAATTACCAATACACAACGAACACTTAAGCCATTATTGGCATTGATATTTTCTTTTTCAATTTGTAATTGAGGACAAGAGTAATCTAATTCTCCGAATATTGCATTGTTTCCTGGAGTTTGAATAGTAGATGTCCAGAACCCTGTATAAGAGGTAATTTTTTCGTATCTGTCGAAACCAGCGTTGTATCTACCCACTGCTAATGCGTTAAAGCCTTCCATTCCAGCTTCTCCACCTTGTATCCAACCTTCTCCACGAAGTTCTTCAGATGTGTAATTTGCACTTAAGTTGTTGATGTCTCCTTCTACTGGTAATCTCCAACCTGTAGGACAAACACCTTGCACTTTACCTAAAGCTAAAGGAGATGGTGTTCCCACTCTTACTGCTGAAGCCCAGTTATAGAATCTACCGTGATTTTCTGGTACTGTTTCCACTTCTGGATTTTCGAATATTTCTGCAAATAGAACAGGCTCGTTATCTGAATACGCTGTAGCTTTAAAGTTTTCGCGTGTCCAGCAATTATTTGCGAAACCACCAATAGGATAGATGTTACTTTGTACGTCTGCAACTGTAGTTTGCTCAAGACAAACATCAACATTTACATCTTCTGTTAAAGTAAAGGCACAAGTCTCTCCACCTGCTGGTGTGTACGAGCCTCTTGCGGTAACTGTTGCATCTGCTAAGAAACTTGCATTATAAATATTCATTCCGTGAATATATTCAACGCCTGTCATTTCTCCATTCCATGTCCAAACAACTGGATATGCTGTACCTGTTGCTTCTGCTACAAACATTACTACTTCATTAGGTTGCACTAAAAGAGTTTCAGGAGCGGTAACTAATGGATTTACATCGAAAGAGTTTACAATAACTGGTAGGGTATCATTTTCTAATCCTCCAGCAAAAACCACGTTGAAAGTGCCTGCATCTAATCCTTCGAAAATAGCTTCCATTCTTCCTGTTTCAGGGTTGAAATCTGTTGTAGGGGTAATCGTTAAATCAGCGATACTAGGAATAAATCCTTCGCCAGTATAGGTAACTTTAATTTTCCCTTGTCCTTGACCTTCGGTTGCATTAGGGCAATCAGCTTTATATTCAACTGCCGAGAAGTAGTGTGCTACTGCTTCTGCAGGTTCTATAAAGCGTCTGATGGTAGTATCACGAATTTCTTGACCATCAATAAACCAACCTATGAATGTGGAACCTACTGGAGGAACCACTTCTGGGAAGATATTACCTAGTGGTTGACCAAATATTGGTTGTGTACAAACAACTGGGGTTACACCTGCAGGAGAAGAACCTCCATTAAAATCGAATTCAAGTGCACATTCGCCTTCTTGCCATATTGCATAAAGTGTAACTGTTTCACCATTTACAGCTGTTAGCATGCTCACTTCTTGTCCTTCAAGATAGGTAGTTCCTAAGCCATCTGCTTGCGTATTCCAATATAAGAATGTATAACCTGTTCTCTCGAAAGTATTAGGAATTAAGTTTGTAAGTACAGAGTATTTTACATCTTGCATATCAGCCATAGCACCTGAGGTGCCTCCGTTAATATTGAAAACAATGGTATAAGTATTATTGATCCATCTTGCATAAAGGGTTGTATCGCCATAAGAACCAGTTGCAATTTGTGTAATTGGGGTACATGTTGCCTCTTCGGCAACACAAGCAGTTGTTCCATGCCATCCACCAAATTGGTATCCTTCTCTTGTGGTTGTTGCTAATATTAACGGTTCTGAGTCTATTTTATAGGTAGTATCCATTAATTCTACACCACCGTTTTCTACATAAGTAACGTTGTATACAGCAGGCTCCCATTTTGCATAGAACGTAGTATCGCCAGTACTTCCTACTCCAAGTTCTGTGATAGGTCCTTCTGTTACATCATGATTTGCATACCATTCTCCAACATAGCCAGGTTTAACCGCTGGAATTAAAGCGTGAGGTAAAGCAGTTGTTGAATAAGTGCTTACTTCACCATGTTGTACATCACCATCCATATAAGTAATAGTGAAAGTGGTTTGTTCCCACACTGCTGTTAAAGTTACAGGAGCATTCCAAGCACTATTAGTTGCAAAAGCTGCACCATTCATTTCCCAGCGTAAGAAGCTAAAACCTTCACGTGTAGGTATTGGGAGGTTATTACTAGATATGCTATAACCGTCGATCACATTAAACTCATTTGGCATACCTGTTGCTATGCCACCAGCGTAATCTAATGTTACGGTGAATGTAGAAATAGCAGTACGATTCAAAAAACGGCCATTCCATTCTGAATAGGTAGCTCCTTGTGGATATCTCAAAGTTTCTAAACGGTCATCGCCTACTCCAAACGGACGGGTACCTTCTACAAAAACTTCAGTTCCAATTGTAGGCTCAACACTTGGCAAAGCAGTTATAGTTAAAGGAATTGTACTCCAAGCCGATGTGCGGAAATGATAGAAAGCTCTATTACCTATATGAGCAACAGTTGAGGGGATCATTACTGAGCGTAATCGATTACTACCTGTAGCATCAACAGTACCAGCATAGCCTCTAAATGCGTTTTCACCAATTTGAGTTACTACGTATGTAGTACCAGCATGGTTTACCATTGGTGGTACTTCAATACTTCCTATATATGTACCATTGGAATAATCACCGTCATGTGTTACCTTTACCTCAGTAGCACTTATGGTTTCATAATAAATAGTTTTACCATCGTTCACGGACGAAAATGTGGTTTGCGCCCACGCAGCACCTATGAGGAAGAATGCTGCCATCATTAATAAAAATTTTTTCATAATTGTTGTTTTAATTTATATGTTAATTTCTTTGTTTATATACAACAAACAGTCCACCGTGGAAAATACACAAATAGACCTGCAAAGATACTATTTTTAATTTACATAGCCAACTTTATTGTATTTTCAGTACGTTTTTTTCTAATTTTTCTATTATTAAGATATACAAATATTTACCACCCACAATGTTTTTGAGTATGGTTTTTGAATGCGTAACTTCCTCATTAAGGAGAAAAAAAATGGGATATTTTGGCACCATTATTGCCATTTAAACGCAATTTTTGGCATGCATATTTCTCCCACTTTGGGCACATTACCCTTTGCCTATCATTCGCTAATTCTCATCAAAAAGGGGCAGCTCTCGCCACCCCTTGGATTA
>CAYJOY010000014.1:0-5322 GCA_964371885.1 uncultured Lentimicrobiaceae bacterium
AAACCACCGAGTATTCAGACAAAACATGGGTACATGTAATGTGCCCCACAGTAGAAGAGCTCCGCTTTTTAGAAAACCACTTTGGCGTTCCTAGAGCATTCCTAAACGATATAGAAGACAGCGAAGAACGCCCCCACATTGAATACGAAGAAGGATGGCGTATAGTAATTGCGCGGCTCCCCTACAAATCGACAGAAGAAGAAAACGTATACTCTACAGTACCGCTAGGAATACTTACCTCGGGAGAGGTGTTTATTACGGTGTGTTACCGACAAGTAGAAATGATGGACGACTTTATTAACTATACCCGTCGTAAACAATTCGACGAAAAACGGGGCACCGACATCATTCTTCATCTACTCCTTTCGTCGGCAGTATGGTACATGAAATACCTGAAACAGATAAACTACGAAATTAAAGACGCCGAAAATCAGCTACAACGCTCGGTCCGCAATGAAGAGCTCTTAGAATTAATGCGACTAGAGCGCACTCTCGTCTATTTTATCACCTCTATTCGTGGCAACGAAATGGTGCTTCAGAAATTTAAAAATATCCTTAAACAACGCAAAGAGCCTCACGATAGCGACCTGTTGGAAGATCTCGAAATTGAGATGCAACAAGCACGCTACATGGCCAATGTATATAGCGACATCCTCGCAGGGATGATGGACGCGTTCGCATCGGTAATCTCAAACAACCTTAACGTGGTCATGAAACGACTCACCTCGTTCTCTATCATCATCATGCTACCCACCCTTGTAGCGTCCTACTTTGGCATGAACCTCGAAAAAGGAACCTCCATTTACAACCCCGGGTTTTTCCTCATTATTGGACTGTCGCTCGTAATATCAATCATGTTCACTTTCATTTTTATAAAGAAAAAATGGTGGTAAACACCCCTTAAACAATGGCTTATGAACCCTATCATTTCAACATTAAAAGATAAAAATGTTATCATCTTAGGATTTGGACGCGAAGGGCGATCGTCCTACCACTGGATGAGAAAACACCTCCCGCTTCAACCCCTTACCATTGCCGATAAACACCCTATTGAACTTAACTTTAACGACCCCAATATCACCCTTATTTGCGGTGATGAATATATGAATAACCTCAACAACTACGACCTCATCATTAAATCGCCAGGTGTACCATTCGCTAAACTCAACTACTATGTTGAAGATCAAAAAATTAGCTCTCAAACCGCCCTTTTCCTACAACATTATGGGCATCAAACCATTGGGATAACGGGCACCAAAGGAAAAAGTACAACTGCATCGCTATTGTTTCATATTATAAACAAATGCAAAGGAAATGCTTTCTTGGTGGGCAACATCGGGATTCCATTCTTCGATATTATAGATGAGATAGATAGCAATAGTACCATCGTTGCTGAGCTATCGGCACTCCAACTCGAATTTGTGCGCAACTCGCCACACATTGCTATTATGCTCAACCTTTTTAAAGAGCACCTCGACTTTTTTAACACCTTCAATAATTATATTAATGCAAAGATGAATATTACACAATATCAATCATCTAGCAACTATTTTATTTATAATTACGACGACGACTTAATAGGCAAGCAACTCCATGCTAACAATTATAAGCGCAATTACCTTTCTTACAGCCGAGTACGACCACTTAACTCTGGAGCATTTACACGTGAGCAGAACATGGTGATTATTCAAGCGAAAACAGAAAAGGGGCAGGTTCCTATTTCGGTACTACACAACTTGCGCGGCGGGCACAACGTTGGCAACGCTATGGCTGCACTGTTGGCGTGCGACGTGCTTCATCTTAACCTTAACGAGGTAGCGCAATATATGCAAGAGTTTGTAGGACTAGAGCACCGCCTCGAGAAAGTAGGGAAAATTAATGGGATTACCTTCTTTAACGACAGTATCTCTACGGTTCCCGAATCCACTATTTCGGCATTGCAATGCATCGACGATGTAGCGACGCTAATACTAGGAGGCTTCGACAGAGGTATCGATTACACAATCATTTACAAATATCTTGCCGACAACCCTGTGCAACACCTCATTTTTACAGGTCCTGCGGGCGAACGGATGTTAAAAGAGATGAAAGAAAAACAAATGATACCTCCTCACATCTATCAAGAAGAAGATTACAAAAATATAATAATGATAGCACTACACCATACCCCTAAAGGGAAAGTGTGTTTGTTGTCGCCAGCAGCAGCCAGCTATAACGCTTTTCAAAATTTTGAAGAACGTGGCAACTATTTTAAACAATTATTAGATGATTACAAAACGAGAAATTGCTAACCTTAGGGAGTTACACCACAAAGAAGGGCGCGAACAAGCGCAACTCTTTTTAATTGAAGGAACTAAATCGTGTTTAGAAGCGATGAACTCCTCTATACAAATAGTGGAAATTTTTGCAACCGAAAAATGGCAAGAAAAACACAATACGGTACAACTCAATAACATTAAAACAACAACACTCAAAGAGATGGAACGCCTCTCGTGCTTAAAAACCACTCCCGAGGTGCTAGCCGTTGCAAAAATCCCAACCCATAGCTTAACCCATTTTCGCGATGATAGTCCGCTGTTGGTACTCGATCATATTACCGATCCTGGCAATCTCGGCACCATCATTCGTACCGCCGACTGGTTTGGATTCTCACAAATATTATGCTCCGAGAAAACGGTCGAATTTACAAATCCTAAGGTTATTCAGGCAACAATGGGCTCGTTTTCGAGGGTAAAAGTAGTGCACGCCCCCCTCGTTCCATTCTTTAACACTATTAAAGATAGAGCCATATTGGGCCTCTGCATGGAAGGGAAGGCTATTAATACTATCTCCTTTCCTAAAAATCCCATTGTGGTGGTGGGCAACGAAAGTCGCGGAATCTCCGAAGAGATAATGCAATTACTAACGCAAAAAGTACTCATCCCTACTTTTAATCCCAATGCCACATCGGCCGAGTCGCTGAACGCTGCTATAGCCACTGCCATTGCCCTTTACGAATGTAATAGACAATAATTACTGACAGATTTAAACATCAATATTAAATAAAAGAACTTCGTGAACATTCGCTGGATAGAACATCAAGAAATTGACAAAGAGAAGTGGAATAGCTGTATTGCAAAAGCATCAAATGCCACTATTTTTGCCAATTACGATTTTTTGTCTATCGCAAACCCATTTTCAGCCTTAGTTTACGGCGATTACGAAGTGGTAATGCCACTCCCCTCTCGCAAAAAATATGGAATTAGCTATATCTTCCACCCATTCTTCATCTGTAGGCTCGGTATTTTTGCACAAAATAAGAACGGAAATGAATTTTTTCTCCCTTTTTTAAACAAAATACCTTCAAAAATAAAAAAGGTGGAACTCTGCTTTGAAGGAGATTTCCAAGGGGAGCAACTGCAATTTTTGCATTCTAACCTACTCGACCTAAATCTCGAATATTCAAATATTTACAAAAACTACTCTAGCAACACTAAACGGAATCTCAAATCTTCGAAAACCCACAACCTGATTTACAAAAACGGGGGAGATATTGGAGAAATTACTGCACTTTTTGCAGAAAACATGGGCAAAAACAAACATGTTCCATTTACAAAAAGCGATTACAAAAAACTTGAGGAATTGGCACTTTTCGCACAACAAAACAATGAGTTAGAAATTGCCACCGTAGTTAACAACCATAACGAAATAGTGGCTGGTGGATTATTCTTAAAAGACAACAACCGCCATTGGTTCTGGTTTTCGGGGAGAAACGAGCAACACTCTGAAGGGAAACCGATGTTCTTTTTAATAGATGAATGGATAAAAAAACATGCAAATACTCCTACTTATTTAGATTTTAACGGCTCTCAAAACAGCAATATCGACCGTTTTTATAAAAGTTTTGGAGCCATTGAGTACCCTTATATTTTCCTGCAAATATCAAATAGTACAATCATTAACACCATACAACGATGGGTAAAACGATAATTACAGCACTTTTCGCGCTCATGCTGTGCATCCCTACTCTGAGCAAAGGACAGCCATCTAGCGAAATAGTAACGCTCTCACAAACGGGCACTTTTTTCGAGGTCGATCCCTTAGGAAACATCTACATTGTTGATGGGAACAAGATGGTGAAAATGAATCAAAACAACGAAGTTTTAGCTCAATACAGCGCGCGAAACATGGGGAATATTACCTCCATTTCGGTAGTAAACTCAATGAAAATATTTCTCTTCTATCAAGAATCTGGCAGCCTCGTTTTTCTCGACGATCACCTCTCTCCAATAGGCAACCCCATCGACCTCTTCTCTAAAAACTACTCCCAAATATCGTTAGCCTCCTACTCAACCCAAAATCAAATACGACTGTTCGACCCTTTTGCCAACGAAATTATTATATTAGATTTTTTCGGCAACGAAATATCGCGCAACAACTTCTCATTCTCGTTACAAAAGGCTACTAAAATTATTGAGCTAGGGCAGAATCAGTTCGCCATTCAAGATGGAGAACAAGGGGTTTTCCTCTTCGACAACTTCGGCACTTTTTCTAAACAAGTGCTATTCGTTACTCACCAACCTCTATTTTCACAAAACCACCTGTTATACTACACCGAAAACAACAAACTGCACGGTTATGATTATGTGAAACTCTCATCCATGGAGCGAGAACTCGACACTACAAATGTTAAAATGGGACAAATATATCAAAATAAGATTATTATCTTAAAAAATGAGTAATTCGAGACTCATTTCTAAGATTATACAAATGAAAAACAACAATTTATAATAACAATATGAAAAACGCAACAAGGAAAAACATTTTAATTACTGGAGCTTCAGCTGGATTTGGAGAAGCTATTGCTATAACAATGGCAAAACACGATGCAAACCTAATTATTACAGGGAGAAATGAAGAGAAACTCAACTGTTTAACCCAAGAGTTGCTCGCTTTAGGCGCCCCTTGCGTACACCCTTTAGTTTTCGACATTAGAGATAAAGAGGCATGTAAAACTGCTATTGAAAGTTTACCCGAGCCTCTAAAAAACATTGATGTATTGGTAAACAACGCGGGGCTAGCTTCGGGATTAGATCCTATTCACGAAGGGGATATTGACGATTGGGAAAAGATGATAGACACCAACGTTAAAGGGCTTCTTTACATTTCGCGCCTTATTACCCCTAACATGGTGGCACGAGAAAGCGGACACATCATTAATATTGGCTCTATTGCTAGCCGCGAGGTATATTGCAATGGCAATGTATACTGCGCCAGCAAACACGCGGTGTTGGCACTATCGCAAGGAATGCGCATGGACTTATTGCCATACGGCATTAAAGT
>CAYJOY010000014.1:5350-19253 GCA_964371885.1 uncultured Lentimicrobiaceae bacterium
CACGTATCGCGAGGGGCGGCCGAAACCAACTTCTCGAATGTGAGATTTCATGGCGACACAGAAAGAGCCAAAAAAGTATATGAAGGGTTTGAACCTTTAGTGGCTAACGACATTGCCAACGTTGTAGAATACCTTATTTCGCTACCAAAACATGTGTGTATTAACGAAATAAGCATTACATGTACTGCTCAGTTTAATGGAATAATTAATAGAAAAAGCTAGTAAAGGGCACTTTATTGAATAATAATTTTCTCTGTTATACGGCCATGGGGACTATGTACAGTTACCGTATAAAACCCTGATGGAATGTGCGCTATACTTACAGATGTTGTAGCGCGTTGCTCTAATACGCTGCGCCCATAGCTATCGTGTATAGTTACTGTATAGTCAACATCGTTTAACCCACTTGCCTCTAAGTATATTACATGGCTAGCAGGATTTGGGTATATTTTTAATGATGGAGCCTTATTTTCTGATATAGAAGTGCTGTGACTGAAGATTTGTGAAAATATACAAACAGCAGCTAAATTGTATTTTGCAACCTCGGCAGCATAATCCATATTGCAATTTACCAAAAGGTCTTGTTCTGTATGATAGTATTCTGTAAAGTAATGCTCTATAGTAAATACAGCATGGTGCCCATAGTCGTTATAAGCTTTACTGTCTGAATAGTTCCGCAAATTGTCGTTATCGCTGGGGGGCGATGTAGGAATAATAGTAGTATACTCCTCGCATATTTGGACTGCTTGGTTGGCCATTGGCACGGAATTATCGTACTGATAAAACTTCAATCTATATGGCTCGTCCTCTGGCTGGGTTGCTACCATATCGTTATTAAATACAAATATAAACTCGTTGGCACCCTCTTGTTCACGTCTTTCGCAATCGTAATATGCACCATATAGACCTACCTCTTCGGCATCCCACGCTAAAAACTCTAGGTTAGTACGTGGTAATAGGTTGTTTTGCGCAATTATTCTGGCTACCTCTATCATTATAGCACAACCCGACGCATTATCATCGGCACCCGGTGCTGTATTGGTGAGAGAGTTTTGTGCTAGTGCTATAGCATCTAAATGTGCTCCTATGATAATGGAGGTATCGCTAATTGCAGAAGTTGCCGCATTCACACGTGCACGAACATTGTACATATCCCTGTCTATGTTATCAAAAAAGCGATTTACTTGCAGATGAAAAGTATCGATGTGCGCTTCGTAACCATAACTTTGTAACCGTTGCTGAAGATACTGCGCCACGCCTAAATTCCCACCTGGGCGGTAACAATATCTCGATTCAAAATTCTCTAAGTCTTGAATGGTACGGGCTATGCTATCGCCCGACACTTGCCCTATTAAAGAGGATAAATCTTCTGTGGTTTGACCTTTTGCCAAAAAAAGGGATAGTGTTAGGGTTAGGATAGCCAATAATTTCATCATTTTTTCTCTAAATTTCTAATATTTTCTAATAACTCGGGCAACTGTTTCACGGCCGCTATCTCTCTCCATTTCTTCCTTACCTCTTCTGCTGGTACACCAAAGAGGGTTTGCCCCTCTTTCTCCACCGATTTATCTAAAGCAGAAAGTGCTAACAAGGTGGTTTTGTTGGCTATTTTCAGCCCTTTATTAATTGCCGATTTTGCCCAAATGGTACAATCGTCGCCAATGGTGGTACATCCAGCTACTACCGACTGTGCTCCTAAAAGGCACCGTTTCCCTATATGTGTATCGTGCCCTATTTGCACTAAATTGTCGAACTTTGTGCCTGCTCCTATCCTTGTGGTTCCCGAAACCCCTTTATCAATACAGCAGCTACATGCTATTTCTACGTCATCTTCAATCACAGTGTCGCCACACGAATCTAACTTCACCCACTCTTCTTCTCTTTTTTGGAAGTAGCAAGCATCGGCACCAATAGTGGCATTAGATTGAATAATAACTCTATTCCCAATGGTAGTGTTAGCATATATGCTCACATTGGCATGGATGATGCAATTGTCGCCAATCACTACATTCTCTCCAATAAAGACATTGGGTTGAATAATTGTATTTTTTCCTATTTTTGTATTAGGATGAATAGGTTGCGTTTGCGGGTTAAAAGAGGTACTGTAATGAACAATATCTAAATAGGCACGCAACGGGTCGTTACAAACTAATAAGGTTTTACCCTCAGGACATTCACACTCTTTATTGATGAGGATAATAGTAGCATTACTAGCTAATACTTTTTCGTAATACTTTTCACTATCCACAAACGTAAGATCGTTGTTTTGGACCGAATGTACTTCATTAATACCTGTCGCTTCATTTGTATTACTTCCAACAATTACCACCTCTTGGGCAATAATCTCACTTAATTTTGTGATTGATAGCGGGGCGAGAAATTTCATAATAAAAAATGTGAGTTATAAGCTTATTTTACACGCTCTGCGTATTTATTGGTTCTAGTATCTACACGGATTTTTTCACCTATTTCAATAAACAATGGAACAAATACCTCTGCTCCTGTATCTACATTAGCACGTTTTAACGAATTGGTAGCGGTATCTCCTTTTACTCCTGGCTCTGTATAGGTAACCTCTAAGTCTACAAATGCAGGAAGTTCACAAGTAAGTGGAGTATCAGTATCGGCATGATACATTACTTCTACTCCTTGCCCCTCTTTTAAGAGCCCCGGATTATTGATAAGATCTGCTTCTATTGCCAACTGCTCGAACGTTTCTGCGTGCATAAAGTTATAGGTAGTATCTCCCTCTTTATACAAAAATTGGTAAGGGCGACGCTCTACACGCGCAATATCTATTTTAACACCAGCTGTAAAAGTATTATCTAGTGTTCTTCCTGTTTTTAAATTTTTAATTTTTGTACGTACAAAAGCAGGACCCTTTCCTGGTTTAACGTGCTGAAATTCAGTAATTACATACAAATCTCCGTTAAACTCAATACATAATCCATTTCTAAAATCTGCGGTTGTAGCCATAATATAATCTTAAATGATAGGTAAAAATAATAATATATAAATAAGGTGGCAAAGTTACGTTTTTTTTAGCTTTAGAAATCTTAATAAATGTTAAAAAGGAAGGCAACTATTTGAATAGTTGCCTTCCTTTTGTGATTCAATGAGATAGATAAAAACTATCTAATTCTTATTGCAATATCGTTAAGTGTACGAACTCCTGCTGGAGATTTTGCTTTAATACCGGTGAACCAAATGGTAGTTCCACGTTTAGCATTTTTAATTTTCGTTTTCACACTTTCGGGAAAGTTAGCTCCTTGTACTGTAACAGGTGCTGCTTCCATGCCACCTTCTACGAAAGTAACTTGGTAAGATTGCACTTGCCATTTCAAGTCATAAACGAAATCTTCTGGCATTTTTGCAATTACGAATGGGTTCGCTGTTAACTGATTTTTAGGAACGCGGCCGCCGCGGATATTAGCACCAATGGTTGGTGTTGGATCTGGCACTCTTTTCACACGGAAAGTAGTACTACCCATACTTTTGCCATCAGCATTTACACTAATTTTAACGGTTTTTCCTGCTAAGTTAGCGGGCACGCTTACGTCGTACATTCCGTCGCCTGTTTTAGTTTGTGTACCACCACCTTCTAAAGCAATACTCACTTTATCAGGAGATACAGGACAAGAAACAGAAAGAGGATTAGGGATACCTATATATAGCACATTCATTTTTTCTGCTGCTACAGTAGCTGTAGGTTTTAACACAGTATAGCTTTCATTAAATGGATATGATTTTGGAAGCCCATCTGGCCCATTAATTACAATTAAACCAGCATACTTCACCTCTCCTGCGCTAGAAGCAGGAAATTCTAGGGTTACTTTCCCACCTTTTCCTACTACCTTTTTAGCTGACGACATTTGGTCTGCAGGGAGGTTATCAATTCCCATTTTATAGTAAACTTCAGGGTTTTGAAGCGTATCTAATGCGGCCACAATGATGTCGGCACTATAAGAATCGCCCATGAATACCACTTTCGATTCTGGAATAGCTCTACCATTGATCTGGTTAAATTTAAAGTCATCGGCACTAATTGAGGCTACTGTATACGACATTAAGTCTGATTGTACTTGTCTTACCTCACCTTTTATTTGGTTTAATAGTGTTAATGCGGCTACTGTAATTGTACCGTTAAAGTGGTAATCTTCCCAACTTCTTTCGGCACCATTGTTACTTTTATAAACTAGGTTTGTTTTAAGAGGCATTTTATCGTCTAACATTTGTCTATCGTCTGGTTTTACTAGCGATAGCATTTTGTTACGATAGGTATCCATCATAGCTCTTAGTTCGAAAGCTTTTCCTTTTCCTGTTACCTCATTTCCTATCATATATTCAGAAGGTTTACTGTAGTTATCTTTCGCCGAAACCTCTTTCACCGTTTTTCTAACTTCGTTACCAGCCGAATCTTCGTAGAATTGCGTTCCATCAACAAACTTAATAAGCGAGTCGCTTAAAGCTTCAATGTAAACTACTAAATCGTTAGATTCTTTTTCAATTATTCTGTAATCAGCCATAGCATCTTTCACTTTCTCTTCTCCATAAATCATCTCTTGTTTTTGGAGTTGAAACACGTCTGATGCAATATTACTTTCTGTAATCTCTCTTGCTGAAAGGATGGTTTGGTCTACAATGGCAAAGGCGTTAAGAATGTCTTTCGATACATTCAAGGCTAACATTGCCGTGAGTACCAAATACATCATCCCAATCATTTTCTGCCTGGGGGTTTCTGGACAATTTGCTGCACCCATATATATTATTTTTTAAATTCGTTAATAAAATCTGTTTCCTACTATTTTGCACTCATTGCAGCTAACATATTGCCATAAATATTGCTTATTTGTGCAACATTTTTAGTAAGCTTGTCTACTTCTGCTTTATATCTTTTGGTATTTTCTAACGAGTCTGTGATAGAGTCAGCGTACAATTTAATACCTTCTTCCATACGTTTGTAATTTTGAGCAATAACCTCGTTCGATTTAGCTTGCATTTCGTAGCTTGTAGACAATGCATCTGTTGTTTTATCGTACTGTACCATTAGTTTACGTGCCGATTCGCCAGCTTTTGTTAAGCTAGAAACATAACCGTCGGTTGCAGCTGCTGCATCAGCAGTACCACCAATTTTTTTCGCATTTTCGCTAAGATTACGCATCCCTACTGCTAAGCTATCGATAAGTTCTGGACCAATTTTAGCCTCTTCTAACATTTTATCTAATTGTTGAGTAACAGTACCTTTTGGAGCTTCTTTTTTCTGTTTTTTAGGAGACTCGTGATTAGGATCGCCAATAGCTAGTTCTGGATATACTAACGACCAATTATATTCGATGTGTAATGGTTCAAAAGCAGATAGCGCAAAGATGGCAGCCTCTACCCCCATCCCCAAAATAAGCATCATGTCGGCTCCAGGTAAGTGGAGAATTTTGAATAAGGCTCCTAAAATTACCGCTGCAGCACCAAAACCGTATACTTTGGCCATAAAATTTTTCCATCCTTTACTTCTTACTAATTTGTAAAATCCCATAATTTAAAGTTTTAATTTGTTAAAAATTTATTCATATTAATATTCTCGATTCTTAGGTTTCAAAAATCGGCTGCAAATATACAACTATATTTTATTTATATTCTTTATTGTAAAAAACAATTTTGAACAATATTTTTTTTATTGTTAATAACTCTTTTTCGTTCTAAAAGTCAACACTTTACATCGTCTTAAAATCCATTTTCATAGAGATTAGCGCTGCTTTACGCTTGCTGAAAACCTATTAATAAAACGAAAACATTTCTGCCCTTAAGAGAGCCATTTCACCAAATGGAAGTCGAGATCGTGCGGAAGCATTGGGTTAGATGGTAACATTCTCACTCCTAGTTTCCAACTACCCGGCACATTGGGAACTATTGGACTTACAAGGTGAGTAACTCCCTGGTTTATACACTCAAAGGTCATCGCATATTTACATACTAAATTAGGGATTGCTGTTTCAGCTTCTATAAAGCATATCTCTATTTTCACATCTTCGTGCGATAAGTTACCTAGTTTTATGGCTACTCTTGCCAACCGTTCCTCATTTATAAAGTATGTATTTTCTTTTTCTGAAAGTACATTTACCGATAAACATTCTACATTTTGCCAAGCCGCTACTATTTTCTCTTTCCAACGGATGAGTTGGTATATTTTCTCATAATTTTGGTGGCGCATCTCCAAAAAGCGTTTCTCCAAAGGGTGATAAAATTTCTTATAATAATCGTCTAACTGCCGTTTCATGGTAAAATTAGGAGCTATCTTCGCAAAGTTCTCTTTCATCATTTGTGCCCAAGCAGTCGGCACATTCTCTTCATTCCTAGTATAGAATGCCGTGGTTATCTGCTCTTCGAAAGTAGCGTATAATGTGGCAGCATCTAGCTGGTCTTGCAAATAGGTATCGGTATAGGTAATCTCTTCATCTATTGCCGAGCCGCCATCTGGAACATAACCTTCTGCCCACCAGCCATCTAAAACACTAAAATTAAGCACCCCATTCATTATTGCTTTTTCGCCGCTGGTTCCCGATGCCTCTAACGGACGCGTAGGATTATTGAGCCATATATCGCAACCCGCTACTAATTTTTTCGCTAAAATCATATCGTAATTCTCCAAAAATATAATTTTACCAATAAATTGCGGTTTTCTCGAAATTTGTATAATGCGCTGTATCAGTTCCTGCCCCGCTTTATCGTTAGGGTGCGCTTTCCCTGCAAATAAAAACTGAATTGGTTTGTCGGGATTATTTACTATTTGCGCCAACCGTTCCTCATTACTAAAAAGCAAGTGTGCCCGTTTATAGGTGGCAAAACGGCGGGCAAACCCTACGGTTAATACTTTATTATTAATAGATTTTAACGTCTCTACTATCAGTGCTGGCGACTCCTTACGGCTCGTCATTTGCTCGGTCAGCAGTTCTCTAACATTGTCTAATAATTCGGCACGCAATACCTCTTTTATATTCCAAATATCGGCATTATTGGCCTCGTATATCTTAGCCCATATTTCCGGATTAGATCTATTATTCTCAAAATCAGCACCAAAAAGTTTGGTATGATATTGTTGCCACATTTTGTGGGTCCAGGTAGGATAGTGTACCCCGTTGGTTACATGCCCAATGTGGAGTTCGTTAGCAAAATGCCCCTCATAAAGGTGGGCAAACATTTCGCGCGATACTCTTCCGTGAATGGCACTTACTCCGTTCATCTCTTGCGAAAGTTTTGCAGAGAGGATACTCATCGAAAATTTATCATTTACATTATCAATATGCTCGCGTCCCAATGCCATAAACGCCTCCCATGGTATATTAAACCGTTCAGGGTAGTTAGAGAAATAGGTACGCATTAAGTCTTCGCTAAAAGTGTCGTGCCCCGCAGGTACGGGTGTGTGTGTGGTGTACAACGCCGACGATCTCACTATTTCTTGGGCCACCGATAACGAACATTGGTGCTGCTGCATTACATTGGTGAGTCGCTCTAAACCTATAAAAGCGGCATGCCCTTCATTTAAATGGTACAATGTTGGCTCAATACCCAACGCATTCAACATTCTAATACCTCCAACGCCTAGCAGTAACTCCTGCTTTAGTCTATTCTCTATGTCGCCACCATACAACGAATGGGTTACCCCTCTATCTTCTGGTGAGTTTATTTCCATGTTGGTATCTAATAGGTATAGGGGGATGCGTCCTACTTCAACGCGCCAAATCCTAGCATACATTCTCCTTCCAGGTAATGCAATGGAGATCATTTTTGGGGTGCCGTCCGCCTCTCTTTCCGCAATAATGGGAATTTTTGAGAAACTTTGTGGAGGATAGAGGTGCATTTGGTCGCCACTTGGCGATATTTGTTGAATGAAGTAGCCATGGCGGTAGAGTAATCCAACGCCCACCATGTCTACATGGCAATCGCTAGCCTCTTTTAGGTAATCACCCGCCAACATTCCTAAGCCACCAGAGAATATCTTAAGTTCATTACTTATCCCAAACTCCATACTAAAATAGGCAATCTTCTGCTCTTTTCTTTCCGACGGAGCCGCCATGTAGCTTTTAAATTGATCATAAACCTTGTTAATTTTCAGCATCAATTTTTCATCACTTACTACTTGCGCTACTCTATCGCCCGACAACATTTGCAGGGCGTGTGTTGGGTTCTCTTGATACTCGTTCCACATCTTTCTTCCGAAAATTTCTTCAAAAAGTTCACGTGCTTCGTAGTTCCAACTCCACCATAGGTTTTGCGCTAACTCTCCTAATCGTTTCAGGCTATCTGGCAATTTACTCATTACCGTTACATTTACCCATTTGGGTTTGCTTTTTCTCATTTTATCTACATGAATGGCTATTTTCGATACTTTATGGCAATATTGCTCCTCTCTTTTCACCGAATTTTCGAGGGCTATATGGTATGCCTCTTCATAATTATTATAAAGATTTTTCCACAGTGCCTGCTGCGAAATTTCTGTAGAAAGGGCTCGCAATACTTTCTTTTCTTCTTCAGTTGCATTGGCATGATATTCGATAGCTGCCGCTATTTCGCTGCTCACCTCCTGGTCATTATCATCTTTTCTATCAATTACCCAGCTCCCTTTTTGGTGATTAAAGTGTTGCAAGGTCCACATCCCGAAACCTGCCAGCGTAGTGGTTACCGTAGGTATTCCAAAGGCCACACTTTCTAGCGGGGTGTATCCCCATGGTTCATAATACGAGGGAAAAACCGACAAGTCGAAACCAATCAATAGGTCGTAGTAGGGTAGGTTAAAAATGGCATCGTCGCCATTTAAATAAACAGGGGCAAAAATAATTTTTACATTTTCGTCGCCTCCATTGGCGAAACCACACGCTTTAATTTTATTTAAGATAGGGTCATGCATTGGGTCGTGTAACGGATGGGTTACAAAATCGGCTAACGAAACTCCATTTTTTTTCGTTATTGGGTTATTCTCTATCTCTTCAATCCTACTTATTAGGTCGTTACGAACACCACTAGTACCTGCTGGCACGGTAATGTAAGCAATAATTTCTTTTTCTAGATGCTGTTCTTTTAACTGAGCAAGTGCATCTAAGAAGAGATCGATCCCTTTATTTTTAAATTCGCACCTTCCACTATTAATTACCAACAACGCATCGTTGCTAATGGGTTGTTGCGTAATGGCGGAGGCCACTGTTAGCAGACGTTGGCGCGCCACTGCTTTCTTATGGGCAAAAAGGTCTCCCTTGGGTACGAAATTGTTCTCGAAGCCATTAATGGTTACCACATCTACCCCCTTATTAAAAAATGCTTTGCATTCGCGGTTAGTAATTTCGCTTACTGTAGTAAACGCATCGGCACGCTGGGCCGATAATAATTCGAGCGAATATTTCGATTTTACACCAAATCGATTAGCAAAATCTTCAGGATCGTATTGTTCTATGTTTTGATAGAGAGGAAGCCCATTGCCCGCTATACAACGCCCTAACACGGTAGCATGTGTAGTAAAAACGGTGGCTATTTGTGGCGTGCTCTTTTCCAGATGCAACACCCCTGCCCCCGTCATCCACTCGTGAAAATGAGCCACTATCTGGTCGGTAGCACTACAATGAAAATCGTAGAAACTCTCTATTACACGCGCCGCAGCATAGCCAAATAGGGCGGGCTCTATATAATCCCACTGACCAGAAATAGAATCTAACTTGTAATTGAGCCAAAATTCGGTAAGAATTTCGTTTTTTTTCTCAAAAAATGGGGTAAAATCTACCAAAACTACAATAGGACTTCCCGAAATATTCCAACGTCCTACCCTAATTTTCAACCCCTCTGAAGCTGCCACAGCGTGCCAACTTTTAAAAAGGGTAACATCTTCTATAAAGTCTGAATTTTCCTCCCGCATTAAATCGGGACCAATACATATATAATTGTTCTTGAAATGGTTAACAACAGTAAATGCTTTTGTAGACAAAACAGTATAAATTCCTCCTACTTTGTTACATATCTCCCAACTAGTCTCAAAAACGTAATCTGGTTTTCTCATAATCGCTTCTTTTTGTAAATGAAGCGCGAAGATACACCTTTTTTACTAGCTAAAAAAGAGAATTTTCACTAAAGGGGACATCTAATAATTCCTCATCGATTTTATAACAACAATTTATATAGACAAAAAATCTCTGTTTTACCCATCTTTGTGCGATATATTGGCATCTTTTCCCCATTTTTATCATTACATAGCACACTATGCTCTTCAAAAAATGAGCAAAATCTGCGCAATATCTCATCTCAAATCTGGGCAAAGTAATTTTTAAGAGTCCCCTATAGTATTTATAAAACATATATTAATGAAAAAAATAAAGTTTGGGCTTCTTGCTAAAGTTGTAATTGCCATTATATTAGGATCTTTACTTTCTAATTTTTTACCGTTATCCATCGTTAGAATTTTTGAAACTTTTAACACACTGTTTAGCGAATACTTAAATTTCATTATCCCATTAATTATAGTTGGACTAATTGTGAGTGGCATTGCAGAATTGGGAAAATCGGCGGGGAAGCTACTGCTCATTACAGCACTTATTGCCTGGTTTAGCACCATATTGGCGGGGTTTATATCCTACTTTACGGCCATTGCTACCTTTCCTAACCTACTAACAGCTGGAGATTTATCGAATGTTAACGAGATAGAACATTCGGTTACTCCATTTTTCACCATCAATTTCCCACCCGTTTTTGGGGTTACCTCTGCTTTAATACTAGCATTTATTTTAGGACTAACCATCTCATCGCTCAAAGCCAGTGGAAAACCAGCTCTTTACAAAGGGTTTGAGGAATTTCGAGAATTGATTATGAAAGTGATCACCCTCTCTGTAATCCCGTTATTGCCTATATTTATATTTGGTATTTTCTTGAAGTTGGGCTACGAGGGGGAGGTTTCGATGCTATTAACCTCTTTTATTAAGGTTATTGCCATCATATTTGTACTTCATGTGTTGTGGTTATTGTTTCAATTTATGGTTACGGGCTTCATTACCAAGCGCAACCCATTATTGGCGTTAAAAAGTATGCTGCCCGCTTATATGACGGCATTAGGGACTCAATCGTCGGCGGCTACTATTCCCGTTACTTTGCAATGTGTTAACAGGATGGGGGTTAAGCCAGAGGTTAGTGGCTTTGTTGTACCTCTTTGTGCCACCATACATCTTTCTGGCAGCATTTTAAAGGTGGTAGCTTGCGCCGTGGCTGTTTCTTATCTCACCAATATGCCTATCGACTTTCAGTTGTTTGTATCTTTTATTATCCCACTAAGCATTACGGTTATAGCAGCTCCGGGCGTTCCTGGTGGTGTTATTATGGCATGTTTAGGATTGTTAGCCTCTATATTAGGATACAGCGACAATCAGATAGGGATTATGATTGCCCTTTACATTGGGATGGACAGCTTTGGCACGGCATGTAATGTTACGGGCGACGGTGCCATATCTTTGATTGTAGACAAGATAAGCAGAACAAAAGGATAGAAAACCTCTCTTACTGTTTCATTTCTGCCTTCTCCACCTCTTTACGAAGTTTGTTCGGCATATCTTCTACACAATGGTGACATTTCATCTCGATAGAGTACATTCTTCCAATGCAATAGTTAGAATGTTTGCACTCACTTTTTTCGAGTCCATTTTTCAACTTATTCACAAAATCGGTATCGTGTATAAGAGGTCGTGCCATTTGCAATGCTACAAAATTTTCGTTGAGCACTTCTTCCATTTTTGTGCGCGAAATCATTCCTCCCACATATATTAATGGCATCGATAAATGTTTTCTATACTCTTTGGCCGCTTCGAGGAAATATGCCTCATGGTAGGGCACAGTTGGAATGAGCCACTTCCCTACCATTCTGATTCCTAGCTTTAGCCACCAAAAGCGGAGGGTGTCCATGTAGTAAGCGAGTGTTTTCAGCGGCATGGTGCCCCGTAGTATCTCCATGGGTGCTTTACTCACAAAGACTGCCGAAAGCACTAGGGCATCTACCCCTACCTTTTCGAGTTGCTTTGCCACCTCTATCGCTTCTGGCATTTGCATCCCCGACTTAAACCCATCGTACATATTTACTTTTACCACCACAGCTATCTCTTTATTGGCCGCCTCTAGCACCTTTTCCATTACCATATTCATGAATCGCATTCTGTTCGCCAATGTTCCTCCGAATTTATCTTTTCTCTTATTAGTATAAGGCGACAAGAATTGGCTGATGAGATAGCCGTGCCCAGCATGTATTTCTACACAATCGAAGCCCGCTTTTTTGGCTAATAGCACCGCATTGCCAAAGTCTATCGCCATCTGTTCTATCTCGTTTTCTTTTAAACCTCGCACTATGGTTGGAGAATAAATATTAACTCCCGAAGAGGCTCCTACTGGTATTTGTCCGCACGTATACCAATGGGTCATATTGCCGCAATGCCCTAGCTGAATGGCTGCTTTTGCCCCTTCAGCATGTATGGCATCTGTTAGCGTTTTCAATTCTGGCACCACCTCATCGCGCATATATAGCTGCCCATTAAAAGAGATACCACTTTTATTTACAGATGCATAAGCCACCGTTGTCATACCAATGCCGCCTCGTGCCACTGCGGTATGATAATCTAGCAACATCTCCGTAGGGTTGTTATTTTTACACATATTTTCAAAAGCAGCAGAGCGGATGGTTCGATTCCTTAGCTCAACAGGTCCTATTTTACAAGGGGTAAATAATTTTTCCATAACTAAAATTTTAAGGGGACTTCTAAAAATTGCTTTGCGAATATTTGAGATGAGATATTGAGTAGATTTTTCTCATTTTTTGAAGAGCATAGCCTGCTATGTGATGATAAAAATGGGGAAAAGATGCCAATATATCGCGCAAAGATGGGTAAAACAGAGATTTTTTGTCCATATTAATTATTTTTATAAAATCGATGGGGAATTACTAGATGTCCCCTTAAGTTACTCTTCTTCTATGTACATCCGACGAATCCCACGATTGGAATAGCAATTCTTTATGAATCGTTTTTATTATTGATATAAACAACTCTTGCTGATTATCTACAAACCATTTTATTGCTTTTTCCTCTTTTCTACATGCGGCGGCAAACACCGACAAGAAGTGGCAATTGTACTTTAGCAACCACGCAATGGCTTCATTTTCACTATCTATAGCATGACTTAGGACGGCGAACTCTGGGTAGCCATTTTTCAGCAACCAATCTAGCGCATCGGTACTAGAATGGATGGCTGCCGACAATGCGCCCAACTCTGGGAAACCATTCTGCATCAAAAAGTCGGTAAATTTTTTATCCCCTTTTAAACTTTCGCCAAAAGCGAGTAAAATTTTAGGGTCGTAATCGGTTAAACAATGTAAATGAGATGCTTTGACTTCCATAATACGAATTGATTGCTGTTATTTTCTAAGGCGCAAAAGTATAAAAAAATAGGATATATTTAGACGACACCAAGCATTATTACATTCTTGAAAAATTGTTATGAAAGACATCGATTCATAATCGATTTATCCATAATAAATAACCTATAAATGCGTTAGCACTTGGTTAAACTATAAAATGTGAAAAAGAATCTCATTGCTTTACTTCTTTTCTTTTCTCTTCTTACTGTAGATGGTACGACATTGATACAGTGCGACCCATTAGAGAAGCGGCTGGCGAATATTGAAGAGAAAGTGGGGAGATTAAACGAACACGATCCCGATTATATTCCACTACACCGATTATTTGCACGAGAGTTAGTTGCAGATTTAGAGGAGATTAACATTCAATTATCTGCCGTTGATGAGCGCGACAGTTGCCTTATTGCTATCCGTAATCGTACCGAGGAATTGCTTTCCGACGCTAAACTTGCATATCAACATTTAGAAGAAAAGAATGGT
>CAYJOY010000015.1:0-17951 GCA_964371885.1 uncultured Lentimicrobiaceae bacterium
CAAGAGATTGCGCGTCGAGCGCGCAAAGACGTCAGCAATAAGAGGAGCACGCCATGACGTCAACGAGGGGGAAAGAGTTTGAGTGGCTCTGCCTTCGGCGACGGAATAGACTGGATTAAACGGAATAATTGCGACATCTTACGCACGATGTGATAGAAGGTAGTATTATAGAAATGCCCGATAAGGTTATTCAAATTCTTAAAACAAAGTATCTTACCTCACCCATTAGTTACTTAGGTTTGCAACGCATTGAAACATTGGAAATACCAGAGGATGCCCTGCGCGAAGCCGTCTATAACTCCATTTGCCATAAAGCATATACTGGTGTTCATATCCAAATGAAGGTGTATAACGATAAAGTAGAACTCTGGAACCATGGATCATTACCAGAAGAACTTACGGAAGAAGCTTTATTATTACCACATAAGTCATATCCTCGAAACAAAAAAATCGCAGAAGCATTCTATCGTGCTGGTTTTATTGAATCGTGGGGGCGTGGGATCTCTAAAATAATTGAAGGGTTTAAGCAAGCAGGACTTCCTGAACCCAAAATAGAAAATCATGGCGGTGGTGTTCTTATTACCATGTATAGAACCAATACTATTCACAATGAAACTTTACATGTCCATGATAATGTCTATGATAATGTCTATGATAATGTCTATGATAATGTCTATGATAATTTAACAGAAAGACAAAAGGAGATAGTAAAATATATTAATGCTAACAAAAAAATTACAATGGTGCAATTGTCTATTAATTTAAAAGTTAGCAAAAAAACAATACAGCGTGATTTAGACAAATTGAAAGAGATGTACATAGTTGAGCGCAAGGGTAATGATATTGATGGGTATTGGAAAATTGTAGAGAATATTGTAGAAAAAAAACAAAATAAGAATTTGTAGGAGTATTAATTTCTGGGTTAAAAATCATTGTAATGCCTTGCATTCAAAAGATTGCGCGTCGAGCGCGCAATGACGTTGTCAAAAGGAAGAGCGTGCCATGGCGCCTTCAAAAGGAGCAGGGCGTATGACGTCGACGAATGGGAAAACGGCTACAAGCGCGATACAGCACTTCTGTATTATCTAAAAAAAATCTCACTCCCCCACAATAATACATTAAACACTCCGTTTAATTGCTAAATTTAACTAATTAGTTAAACAAAGCGTTTAATATATAAATATGAAAGAAAATACTGAAAATAAACCCTCTTTAGAGCACGACATTCTTACAGCTGCCGAAGAACTTTTTATCCGTAAAGGGTTCGATTCTACTACAATAAAAGAGATTGCACAGGCCGCAGGATGCAACCAAGCACTGGTACATTATTATTATAGAACCAAAAGCTTGTTGTTTGAAAAGTTCTTTGCTAAAAAATTAAAAGATGAATTCCTTGGACTCCTCTTTACTATTGAAATGACCAACGATTCTATCTTTACTCTCATTGAAAATGTAGTGGATGCCCATTTCGAAATGGCTCGTTCCAACGTGGATATGATTTTATTTGTGATTAATGAATTTTATAAGAATAAAAACTTTAAAGAGCACTTAAAAGCGGCCTTTGAAGAGCATTTAAATGTTATTCAACCACGATTGGCTTTTTTGCAATCGATGCTAGATCAGCATGCAGCAGCACAAGAGATACGCGAAACACGGGTGGGCGACCTCCTTTTCTCCATGGCATCACTCAATATATTTACCGTAATTAGTGCCGAGCCTATGGCCTACATTCTTTCGAATGAGCTGGGTGAACAGTTTTTAATGGAGCGAAAAAAAGAGATTAAACGAATTATTTTAGAATCTATAAAATTATAGAAATGAGAACACGCTATTTTATTGTAACATTTTTATTATGGGGATGGTTTTCTGGATACTCGCAAACGTTGACGTTATCGGCGTGTTATGAGAAAGCAGAAAAAAATTACCCATTGGTAGCACAAACAGAGCTCATTGCATTGAGCGAGTCGTACAACCTCTCAAATGCGTCGCGGCGCTGGTTGCCACAGTTCGATCTCTCGGGACGGGCCACCATCCAATCTGAGGCGACAAAAATTAGCATCTCAGAGCCTTTTCCATTAGAGGTGGATGTTTTGACCAAAGATCAGTATCAGGTGCTGCTTACCATGAATCAAACGATATGGGATGGTGGGCAAGTGCGCGCCGCCAAGCAACAGATTGAGGCTACAACACATGCACAACAAAAGCAGAACGAGGTAGATATGTACGCCGTACGAGGTAGGGTGAATGATATTTATTTTGGGATCATCCTTGTGGAAAGCCAAATAGAACAGCTAGAGGTAAACCTGCAAGAGTTGCAACGCAACTACAATGTGGTGGAAAGCTATGTGGCCTCAGGGTTAGCCAACGCTTCTGATATAGATGTGGTAATTGTAGAACAGCAACAAGCGCAGCAGCAGCTCACACAATTAGAGAGCATGCGCACCGCTTATCGTACCATGTTAGAGGCTTTTATTGGCGAACCCATTGCAGAATCGGTGGTGTTAGAACGTCCTCCGTTGGCACTTCCCTCAGAGGGAAATCATAGAGTAGAACTCCAACTGTTCGATGCCAATGTAGCTTTACAAGAGGTGCAAAGGGCACAACTTAAAGCTAAAAACCTTCCTGCTTTTTCCCTCTTTGCCCAAGCAGGTTATGGACAACCAGGGCTTAATATGTTTGAACCGGGCTTTTCGCCTTATGGCATAGCTGGCGTGCAAATGCAATGGAAATTTGGAAATTTGTATACGTTAGGAAACGAAAAGAAAATGATAGAAAATAGTGTAAAAATGGTTGAAATACAACGCGCTACTTTCTTGTTTAACCAAAACATACAAGGAAAACAACTTTTTGGATTGGCCGATCAGTATAAAAAAGTGCTTGCCTCCGATGACGAGATTATTGCGCTCCGCACTCGTATTTACAAAGCATCGGCGGTAAAAACTGAGCTCGGTACACAAAGTGTAAGCGATTTAATGCGCGACCAAAATCAAGAATTTATGGCCAAAGCACAAAAAATTGTCCATGAAATTGAATATTTAAAAGCTATTTATGATATTAAAAATTTGTATAATAATTAAAAGATGAAAAGATTAGTAATACTATTAGTAACCTCAGCAATAGTTGCCTCTTGTGGCAGCAACAATGCGAATCATGATGCCACTGGAATGTTTGAAGCCACCGAGGTGATGGTTTCGGCAGAAGGAAATGGCAAATTATTAACCTTTAATGTTACCGAAGGGGAAGAGGTTTTATCGACCACCGAATTAGGATGCATCGACACGATGCAACTCTATCTAACTAAGGTGCAACTCCAACAGAGTAAGGAGCAGGTAGGTAGTTTAAGACAAGATATTCCCAAACAGATAGCCGCCCTTGAAGAGCAGTTGGCCTACCAGCGTCGCGAGTTGGCTCGAGTAGAACAACTCATTGCCGCCAATGTGGGCAACGCCAAACAAAAGGACGATATTACAGCACAAATTCTCATTTTAGAGCGTCAACTGGCCGCCACCAAAGACCAACTTGAGAAAGGAAATCGTGGGGTCAACGACCAAGAGGGTGCGGTTGATGCACAAATAGCCGCCCTTGACGACCAACTGCAGAAGTGTCGCGTGCAAAGTCCTATTGCGGGCACCGTCCTTTCTAAGTATGCAGAGCCGGGCGAAATGGTAAGCGTGGGACGTCCACTCTTTAAAGTGGCTAACCTCGAAGAGATATTTCTCCGCGCCTACATCACCTCAGCACAGCTAACAGAGATGCAACTGGGACAAACGGTGAAAGTGTACGCCGATTTTGGTGAGAAAGGGAGCCGCGAATACGAAGGGGTGGTCAACTGGATTGCCTCTGAAGCAGAATTTACCCCCAAAACCATACAGACCAAAGATGAGCGCGGCAACTTAGTATATGCCGTAAAAATAGCGGTAAAGAATGATGGCTACCTTAAAATTGGCATGTACGGCGATGTGGTGTTGAAATAGCATAGCGTAATGGAAATGAGAGAGAAAATAATTGAGGATAACGAGAAAGCGGTAGTGGTAGAAAATCTATCGAAGGCTTATATTACCCGTGCCTTCGAGATCCCGCCTGTGCGGGTGTACCGAAAAATATCGGGAACAAAACCTAAGATAGTGAACCGAGTGGATGCACTTAAAAATATCACTTTTACAGTAGATAGTGGCGAAATATTTGGCATTATTGGTCCTGATGGTGCAGGGAAAACCACCCTATTCCGCATCCTCACCACCCTCCTTTTAGCCGATAGCGGCACTGCCACTGTTGCGGGGCACAACGTAGTGGAGGGGTACGAAACCATTCGCCACCTATCGGGCTATATGCCAGGGCGCTTTTCATTGTATCAAGATATGAGTGTGGAAGAGAATCTTCAATTTTTTGCCACCCTTTTCGGCACTACTATCGAAGAGAATTATCATTTAATTGAAGATATTTACAAGCAGATTGAACCTTTTAAAACGCGCTATGCAGGGGCGCTTTCTGGTGGGATGAAACAGAAGTTAGCGCTGTGTTGTGCCTTGATTCATAAGCCAAAGGTGTTATTTTTAGATGAGCCCACCACTGGCGTAGACCCCGTATCGCGAAAAGAGTTTTGGGAAATGCTCCGTCGCCTCAAAAAAGAGGGAATCACCATATTGGTATCTACCCCCTACATGGACGAAGCGGTGCTGTGCGATAGGATTGCCCTCATTGACCAGGGCGAATTTATTACCATTGCCCCGCCACAAGAAATTATAGAGAAATATCCACATACACTCTACGCCGTAGCAGGAAACGACATGTACGACATGTTGCTGGCACTACGTCAACATCCTAACACGCATAGCTGCTATGCCTTTGGCGATGCATTACATCTTACTTTACACCAAGATAACAGCGCCGCAAAGCAAGAGATATTAGACTTTTTGAAAACGAAAAAGTTTGCCAATGTGCAAATTGAAACCATAACACCCAATATTGAAGATTGCTATATGGCAATTACCCATTCAAAACATGAATAATAGCGTATGGAAAATATAGTCATTAAAACAGAGCAACTGACCAAACGTTTTGGGTCATTCACCGCAGTAGATGCCATCTCTTTTGAGGTGTCGCAAGGGGAGATCTTTGGATTCCTTGGTGCGAATGGTGCGGGAAAAACCACGGCAATGAAGATGCTAATTGGCATTAGTAAACCCACCGCAGGCAAAGGATGGGTAGCGGGTTATGATATTCATACCCAAACAGAACAAATTAAAAAGAGTATTGGTTACATGAGCCAAAAGTTTTCGCTGTACGATGATTTAAAAGTGTGGGAAAACATACGATTATTTGCAGGTATTTATGGGATGAAATCGAAGGAGATAGCGACCAAAACAGAGGCGTTGCTGGCCGAACTCGGCTTTGAGTCGGAGCGCAATAGCTTGGTGAAATCGCTCCCATTGGGATGGAAGCAAAAGTTAGCCTTTTCGGTGGCCATCTTTCACGATCCTAAAGTAGTATTCCTTGATGAGCCTACGGGTGGCGTTGACCCTGCAGCGCGGCGCCGTTTCTGGGAAATGATATACCAAAAACATCTCGGTATTTGTCACCACCCACTACATGGACGAGGCCGAATATTGCGACCGTGTATCAATAATGGTGGATGGACGAATTGATGCCCTTGATACTCCTAAGGCACTGAAAGAGCAGTTTGGGGTACAATCTATGGATGAGGTTTTCCACAAGTTAGCACGTAAAGCACAAAGAGGAGAGTAAAATATGGGATATTATATTAACAATTATTAACAAAGAAAATAAAGCAGAAGATGAAACAACTCTTATCATTCATTAAAAAGGAGTTTCGCCATATTTTTAGGGATAAAAGGACGGTTTTAGTGCTTATAGGGATGCCTTTTGCGCAAATGTTGCTCTTTGGCTTTGCCATCTCTACCGAGGTGAAAGATGCCCGTTTTGCCGTTTACAACCCTCATCCCGATCCAACCTCTATGGAATTGATAGAGCAGTTTGAGGCGAGTCAATATTTTGAAAGGGTACACGAAACGGTAAACCCCGCCCAAATAGAACAACTTTTTAGGGAGAATAAAGCCGATGTAGTATTGGTGTTTGATAATCCCTTTGAGAAAAATTTACAACAAAACGGTGAGGCACATTTACAGGTGCTTACCGATGGTATTGATGTAAACACCTCCAGCTCAATAGCCAATTACGCGGCACAAATAGTGCAATCCTACAATAAATCTCACGCCACTTCAGCAGCCGGAAAGGTGATTATTCCAGAGGTGCGCCTACTCTACAACCCGCAAATGAAGTCTACCTATAACTTTGTGCCGGGTGTCATGGGGCTGGTGCTTACTATTATATGCGCCATGATGACCGCTGTATCGATTGTTCGTGAAAAAGAGAAAGGGACAATGGAAGTGTTGTTGGTTTCGCCTATGCGCCCCGTTTATATCATTATTGCTAAGATGTTGCCATATCTAGAGGTATCGGCCATTAGCATGGTAATGATTGTGCTCATGGCAGTGTTTCTACTCGAGGTTCCTATGGCGGGAAGTTTATGGCTCTTTTCGCTCATCTCTACCATATTTATCCTCTCCATGTTAGCATTGGGGTTGCTCATTTCCACGGTGGCCGAAAATCAAACTATTGCCATGCTCATCTCAGGAATGGGACTCATGATGCCCACTGCATTACTCTCCGGAATGATATTTCCTGTTGATAATATGCCATGGCTTTTACGCACCATTGCCAGCGTATTGCCCGCCCGCTGGTTCATTGCCGCTGTTCGCAAAATCATGATCGAGGGTCTCTCATTCATGTATATTTATAAAGAATTTTTAATACTATTACTCATTACGAGCATCTTATTAATAATTAGTTTTAAAAATTTCAAAACACGATTAGAATAGAATTTTATGTTACGTTTTTTAATAGAAAAAGAATTTAAGTTAATCATTCGCAATAAGGTATTGCCAATTGTGATTATCATGATGCCCATTATCATGTTATTGATTCTACCATGGGCCACCGATTCTGAAATTAAGAATATTCGTTTGGCCATTGTCGATAACGACCACTCCACCTTTTCGCGCCGTTTAATAGAGAAGGTGAATAGTTCGGACTATTTTACCTTTGTTGGGATGGAGGATAGCTACGACCAAGCGTTGCGAGAGTGCATTGAAAAGGGTACTGCCGATGCCATTTTTGTGATTCCGAATCAATTTGAGCACGATTTGGTAACCAGCCATCAAACAAAGGTAGCTATAGCGGCCAATGCTGTTGATGGGATGAAAGGGATGATGGCGACCGCCTATTTAGGGGAAATGCTAGGAAGTTTCTCGAAGCAAATAACGCTAGAGCTGTATAACTTTAGCGAACCCACTACGCCGCAACAAATTGCAGTGAATAGTCGCCCCGTTTTTAATCCCGAAATGGATTATAAAGCGTATATGGTGCCTGCCATTATGTTAATGTTAATAGTGTTAATGTGTGGCGCCATGCCCGCTTTAAACATTGTCATAGAAAAAGAGACGGGCACCATTGAACAAATGAACGTTACACCCGTTAAAAAAGGCTATTTTATCTTAGCAAAAATTATCCCATTTTGGGTGATAGGCTTTATAGTGCTCACCATTGGCTTAATCATAGCATATCTTATATACGGCTTAATTCCCAAAGGTAATATTGCATTAATATATCTTGTAAACACAATTTTTATACTGATAATGAGTGGTATAGGATTGATAGTATCCACCAAAAGCGAATCGATGCAACAAGCCATGATGACCACGATGTTCTTTTTAGTAATATTTATACTGATGAGTGGGTTACTGACTCCCATTGCTTCCATGCCCGACTTTGCGCAATATCTTACTTATATAAATCCTATGCGCTATTATGCGGAGGCCATGCGTTTTATATATTTAAAAGGGAGCAGTTTCACCGATTTATTACCACAAATAGGGGTGTTAACGCTATTTGCAGCAGCGGCTAATATTTCTGCCATTGTGGGGTATAAAAAACGGGGGTAATCTTGGTATATTGATGGGAGAAATGAGGTGCTAAGAAGCTATTTTTAGAACGCTCCATAATTTTTACCCGCTTTCATTACTATGTAAAAAAAGGGGTGTATATTTGCAGCGATAAAAAATAACTATATGAACAACATTAAAATCCCCTACGGTGTGGCAAGTTACGAGCAGTTACGAACCGAAAACTATTTCTACATAGATAAAACAAAGTATATTGCGGAATTGGAGAATTTTTTAAATCCCGTTTTCTTGCGCCCACGCCGCTTTGGCAAAACATTGCTTTGCACCACTATGGCATCCTACTACGACATCAATAAAAAACACCAATTCGAGGAGTTGTTTGGGGATACCTGGATTGGTAAGAACCCTACCCCGCTACAAGGAACATACATGGTTTTGCACCTCGATTTTTCGATTGTTTACGCTACAGTGAATAGTGCCGAGGTATTGGCGCGGAATTTTGATAAAGTAATACGCCCCTATTTAACGGGCTTTGTTAATACTCTGTACAAAGAATATTTCAAAAGTTTTAGTTACAATGATGGTGAAACTACATGGGATTTGTTATCCAATATTACAAAATTTATCGCAGATAACCAGCTGCCGCCACTATACATTATTATTGATGAATACGATAACTTTACCAACCAACTCATCACAACAAATCACGATTCGTTATACATGGATATTCTTTCTGGCGATGGTTTTTTGAAGACTTTTTTCAAGATTATAAAAGCGGGTCAAGCCAAAAGAGCCATTGAGAGAGTGTTTATTACAGGCGTTCTACCCATTACTATCGATGATCTTACTAGTGGTTATAATATAGCAGAGGTGGTTACCTTAGAAGAGAACTTGGTGAGCATGCTCGGGTTCACGCACGTAGAGGCAAAGCAATATTTAACGGCAATTTTTGAAGCCAATCACTACGACAAAGAAATAATGCCCGAAATTTGGCAACTGCTGATAAATAATTACGATGGTTATCGTTTTTTGCCCGACGCAGAGCCACTATTTAACGCTACTATACTTACTTATTTCTTTAAACGCTATTCGCTAAACAACGCGAAAATACCCATGGAATTGATTGACGAGAACCTGCGCACCGATGTGAATTGGATAAAACGGTTAGTGGGGGGCACCGAAAATGCTCGCGAAATACTCTTCGACTTGGTGAATGGACAGGAAATGAGCTATACGTTAGGGACACTGCGAAGTAAGTTCAATAAAGAACAATTTTTTGATAAAGACTTCTATCCAATATCGTTTTACTATTTGGGTATGACTACCTTAGCTGATGGATTTAGTATGAAACTCCCTAACAATACTATGGTGAGCATTTTTGCCGATTATTATAACGATGTATGCAAGTTGAGTTCTGGAAAAGATGTTTATGCACCTCTATTTAAAAAGTTTTACAACGACTTTAATATTGAAGCACTCTTTGCGGGCTATTACGAGCACTACCTTGGTCAGTTTGTAGGGCAAAGTTTCGATAAAATAAACGAGACTTTTGTACGTAATACCTTTTATGAACTATGCAACCGCTACATTACTAGTTATTTTACAATAGCTATAGAGCAAAACTACCCCTCGGGAAGATCCGACTTTGAAATTACAGGACGTGACCAAACGGCCTATTTCCGCCATAAACATATTGTAGAATTTAAATACACAAAAGGGGAGGATTGGAAAAAAGTGCAAGCCATAGAAGCCCCTTTGCAAGAAGATGTGGAACAACTGAACGCTTACGCTCAAGATGCACTAAAAGTACATTCATCGTATAAAATTCAGAAACACATATTTTACATTGCAGGAAATAAAGGGTTTAAGCATTTTGCTTTGATCGATTAGACACTAAATACTCATCATTAACACTCAGACTATATGAACAACATTAAAATCCCCTACGGTGTGGCAAGCTACGAAGAAATTCGTGAGGAAAACTATTTCTACATAGATAAAACAAAATATATCGTGGAATTGGAAAGTTTCAAGAACCCCGTTTTCTTGCGCCCACGCCGCTTTGGGAAAACGTTGCTTTGCACTACTTTATCTTCTTATTACGACATCAATAAAAAACACCAGTTCGAGGAGTTATTTGGCGATACGTGGATAGGGAAAAATCCAACCCCGCTGCAAGGAACATACATGGTTTTGCACCTCGATTTTTCGATTGTTTACGCTACCGTGAATAGTGCCGAGGTATTGGCGCGAAATTTTGATAGAGTAATACGCCCCTATTTTACGAGTTTTGTAGACTCTGAATATTCAGAGTATTTCAAGAATTTTAGCTACAACGATGGTGATACTACTTGGGACTTGCTCTCTAAAATAACTAAATTCGTGAAAGCGAACAATCTTCCTCCACTATACATTATCATTGACGAATACGACAATTTCACCAATCAGCTCATCACAACGAATCGCGATTCGTTATACATGGATATTCTTTCTGGCGATGGTTTTTTGAAGACTTTTTTCAAGATTATAAAAGCGGGTCAAGCCAAAAGAGCCATTGAGAGAGTGTTTATTACAGGCGTTCTACCCATTACTATCGATGATCTTACTAGTGGTTATAATATAGCAGAGGTGGTTACCTTAGAAGAGAACTTGGTGAGCATGCTCGGGTTCACGCACGTAGAGGCAAAGCAATATTTAACGGCAATTTTTGAAGCCAATCACTACGACAAAGAAATAATGCCCGAAATTTGGCAACTGCTGATAAATAATTACGATGGTTATCGTTTTTTGCCCGACGCAGAGCCACTATTTAACGCTACTATACTTACTTATTTCTTTAAACGCTATTCGCTAAACAACGCGAAAATACCCATGGAATTGATTGACGAGAACCTGCGCACCGATGTGAATTGGATAAAACGGTTAGTGGGGGGCACCGAAAATGCTCGCGAAATACTCTTCGACTTGGTGAATGGACAGGAAATGAGCTATACGTTAGGGACACTGCGAAGTAAGTTCAATAAAGAACAATTTTTTGATAAAGACTTCTATCCAATATCGTTTTACTATTTGGGTATGACTACCTTAGCTGATGGATTTAGTATGAAACTCCCTAACAATACTATGGTGAGCATTTTTGCCGATTATTATAACGATGTATGCAAGTTGAGTTCTGGAAAAGATGTTTATGCACCTCTATTTAAAAAGTTTTACAACGACTTTAATATTGAAGCACTCTTTGCGGGCTATTACGAGCACTACCTTGGTCAGTTTGTAGGGCAAAGTTTCGATAAAATAAACGAGACTTTTGTACGTAATACCTTTTATGAACTATGCAACCGCTACATTACTAGTTATTTTACAATAGCTATAGAGCAAAACTACCCCTCGGGAAGATCCGACTTTGAAATTACAGGACGTGACCAAACGGCCTATTTCCGCCATAAACATATTGTAGAATTTAAATACACAAAAGGGGAGGATTGGAAAAAAGTGCAAGCCATAGAAGCCCCTTTGCAAGAAGATGTGGAACAACTGAACGCTTACGCTCAAGATGCACTAAAAGTACATTCATCGTATAAAATTCAGAAACACATATTTTACATTGCAGGGAATAAAGGGTTTAAGCATTTTGCTTTGAACGATTAGACACTAATAGTTAAAAAGTTAGTTGCTTCAAGCAGCAATTTTAAACAAGGCAAAAGTTTCGCTTGCAGCTACATCCTTTCGAGTGATTTTTCTGCACTTTTTAACCCTAATCTCTTTTTTCCTTTAACCCCTAGCTCTTCTAGCATCTCCGCTTGTCGTATTACTCCGCCGTTGCCTTCTAATTGCCCAAAGGCCTTTTGGTAGGCAGTGGTGGCCGATTGTAATTCTTCACCCACTTTCTGGAAGGTTTCAACAAAAGCACAACATTTAGTATGAAGCTGGATGCCCCGTTCTAATATCTTAGCCACATTTTGCTGCTGCTTTTCGCGGGTCCATAAGTCAGAAACAATTTTTAAAGAGGTAATTAAGTTGGTAGGGGAAATAATAAGGATCTTTTTATCGTAGGCGGTTTGCCATAGCGACAAGTCGCTCTGAAGTGCAGTCATAGCGGCGTAATCGTTGGGAATGAACATCATCACAAAATCTAAAGATCCGTTCACGTAGCTTTCATAATTTTTGACACTCAACCCTTTAATGTGATTTTTTATAGAATCGAGATGCGCTTTAAGGAATTGCTTTTTCTCTTCTTCGCTATCAGCGTTGCAAGAATCGGTGAAGGCGGCAATTGAGACTTTCGAATCTATGATTACTTTCCTGTTATCGGGGAAATAAATAATGGCATCGGGGATCATCTTTTTTCCACAATCGTTAGTGTAAGGGTTGCCATGCTCATCCCTTAACATCGATTGTAATTCGTAACCCTCCTTTCCAGGGGTGAGCCCAGAGTTTTGCAAAATATTTTCTAGGATGCTTTCCCCCCAATTGCCCGCAGCTTTGTTATTGCCTCGCAGTGCATTGCTCAAGTTTTGAGCCTCTTTGCTCATCCCTTTACTAATTTCTACCATTTGTTTTATTCTGGTTTCAAGTTCGATACGCTCCTTACTTTGCTCGCGGGTAGTAATGTGCATCTGCTCCTTAAACTCTTTCATCTCTTTTGCAAAAGGTTGCATTAAATCTGATAATCGATTGACATTAAACTCGTTTACCTTCTCTCTACTCTCTTCAATAATTTGATGAGAAATGAGCTTGAACTCTCGCTTAATCCGCTCCTCAAAGTGTGTTTCGGAGCTCTTTAAGGAGATAATCTGCTCCTCTAGCTCAATGATCTTAGCCTCTCTACTTTTGAGCTGTTCGCTTTGTGCCGTGTTCGTTTTGCTTAATTCTAAGATGTGATTTTGAAGATCTTGAATATTTTGTGAACTGTTGTTTTGTCTTCTAATAATGATAAAAATAGCGATAATAGCCACCATATTTACCCCTAGTATTACAGTAAATTCCATCTTTGTTTTGAGATCTTATAAGCCATTTCTCCGTTCGGCTTTAATGAAGCTGTTTTAGATACATTTCTAGCGGCAAAAATAAAGGAAGAATCTGTAAAATGCAATAAAGAATTGCGAATGTTGCCCATTTTTTGAACATGGTTGTGGGCTTGCATGCAACAAAAAAAATATTATCTTTGCCGATTAAAAAATTTACCAATGAATAACACATACACATTATTAATATTAGCTGCGGGCATGGGAAGCCGTTACGGTGGTTTAAAGCAGTTAGACGAGTTAGGACCCAACGGCGAAACCATTATGGATTACTCTGTTAACGATGCTATTGCAGCAGGTTTTAACAAGGTGGTTTTTGTAATAAGAAAAGATTTTAAAGCACTTTTCGAAACCCATATTCTTTCGAAATATCAAGATAAGATTGAATGTGTAATGGTGTTTCAAGAACTAGATTTGTTGCCAGAAGGATACACCCCTAACCCTAATAGACAAAAGCCGTATGGTACAGGGCACGCCATTTGGGCAGCAAAAGAGGTGATAAATGAGCCGTTTGTCGTGATTAATGCCGACGATTTTTATGGACAAGAGGCGTATACTACCATGATAGATTTCTTTAAGAATGGAAAAGACGATAATGCTCAGTTCTCAATGGTGGGCTATCAACTACAAAATACCCTTTCCGAGCATGGTTCTGTTTCGAGAGGCGTGTGCAATATGAGTGAAGATGGATTGCTTACCAAAGTAACCGAAATGACGCATATTGTGAAAGAAAATAACGAGATAAAAAATAAACTACCGAACGGCGAGTCAATACCATTGAGTGGCAACGACGTGGTTTCGATGAATTTTTGGGGTTTTCAGCCCGTTTTATTTGAACAAATAACAAAATTGTTTGTTACATTCCTGCAAAATAATAATGAGAATATTAAAGCGGAATTCCCTATCCCAGACGTGGTTACCCATTGTATAGAGAATGGAATAGCTTCGGTTAAGGTGCTCCATTGTGCGGCACAATGGTTTGGCGTTACCTATCAAGACGATAAACCTATTATTATGAAAAAACTAAAAGAGCTATAAAATGCAATTTACTCATCCTCTCTTCCTTTTTGGCTTGCTGGCCATCCTTATTCCCATTTTTATCCATCTTTTTAATTTTAGAAGATATAAAACTGTCTACTTCTCTAATGTAAAATTATTGCAAAATATCTTACAAAAAACAAGAAAAGAGTCGCAAATACAACACTTTATTGTTTTGCTTTTAAGGGTGTTAGGAATAGCAGCTATTGTTTTTGCCTTAACGCAGCCCTACATTCCCAACCCAGCGCAGCCTAAACATGGCACGCAGCGAGTAGCTATATATGTAGATAACTCATTCTCGATGGGTGCTAATGCGCAAGACGGTAACATGTTGCTAGAGGCAACTCAGGCGGCAGAAGAAATTGTAAAGGCGTTTACATTCGACGACGAATTTGTGCTTATTACTAACGATTTTTCGGGTGCCAATGCAAAAGTGATGAATAAAAATGAGATGTTAAATGCTGTTGAAAAGATTACCCTCTCAGCAAAACATCGCTCTGTGGAAGAGCTAATTGAAGTGAAAGAAAGTATTGCAAAACATGCTAAATCAGATCATGGATTAAACTACTATATCTCAGATTTTCAAGAGAACAACATCTCTTTCGAGCCCATTTTAGCAGATACAACCGGGAAAAATTATCTGTATAAAGTGCCGTCGCAGCAGGTTAGTAACGTGAGTATTGACAGTTGTTGGTTTTCGGCCCCCCTTTTTCGTGCGGGATATGCCGCAACATTGCACGTGAAAGTATCGAACTATAGCCCAGAAGATATTGCACGACTACCCATAAAACTGTACGTAAATGGGGCACAAAAAGCACTCTCAGCCGTCGATATTAAAGCCAATAGTCAAGCCACTGTAACCATGAATTACACCATTGGTGAGGAGCAGTACCAAGCTGCGGAACTAAAAATAGACGACTTCCCTATAACTTTCGACGATGTGCTCTATTTTACCTATAAAGTACTGCCAACTACAAGAATACTTGCCATAAACGAAACAGAGAGTAGCCCCTATCTGAAGGCACTGTTTGGAGAAGATTCTACTTTTTATTATGAAGAGATGAATGTGAATAAGATTAATTATTCGCAGTTTAAAGATTTTCAAATCATTATATTAGATCAAATAACCACCCTCTCTACCGGATTGCAAAGCGAGCTGATACAAGCAGTAGAGGCGGGGGTAACCATGATGGTTTTTCCAACAGAAAAAATGGAAGTGGCGGGCATGAACAACTTCTTACAACAACTCAATAGCGCTACTTTTAATCCCTTAGAGAAAAATAATATAAAAGTGGGTGCCATTAACATGGAAAGTCGCTATTTTGCAAGCTCTTTAGAAGCTACTCCGCAACAAAGCACTTTGCCTAATGTGTTTCAGTACTTTCCAATAACAACAGCATCTAATAGCGAAGTGTTGATGCGCCTCGAAAATCAGTCCCCATTTCTCTCTATTTCTCGGATTAAAATGGGTAACGTGGCCTTAATGGCGGTCCCTTTTCACGAAGATTATAGCGATGCCTATAAAAATGCAATCGCAGTGTTGGCCGTTCACAATGTTGCTTTAATGAGCCAACAACCTCAAAATTTATATCATACCATAGGAGAGGAAAATGTGTATGTTTTACCTCGAGTGGCCAATAAAGTAAGAGAGATTGTATCAATTATTAAACAGCCAAATAAAGAAGAGATGATACCCGAGCAGCGCAAACAACACGGCGATGTTATTCTCTATCTAAATAATAATGAGCAAGGTGCCGGATTCTACAACATAGACAATAAGGGAGAACTTCTAGGTACTATTGCTAGTAATTATAGCCGCGAAGAGTCAAATTTAACCTATTATTCCGATGAAGAGCTGGCAACGTTAGCCAAACAAAACGAAGATCAAATTTCTATTGTAGCACCTTCGCAAAATTTAACAGAAAATGTAGAAAGTCAACTATCGGGAAAGGCGCTGTGGAAGTATTTTATATATGCGGCGCTATTGGCATTTTTGTTAGAAATATTAGTGCTCCGCTTTGGTCGCTTTTTCTCCAAAAGCTAACTCCCAAAATTCTTTTTGTTAATAGCATACAAAAGCCCAGCTAAAATGAGTGCCATTGGAGGGAGGAGGAAGAGCCCATTGTTCATATACCCCCACTGATAGGCAATTTCTGGGATAATTTGAACGCCCCATAACGTGCCCGCTCCAAATAGTTCGCGGACAAAAGCAATAATAACAAGGACAATACTGTAGCCAATTCCGTTAAAGAGCCCATCGAAAAATGAAGGGAGTGGCTTGTTATGCATAGAAAATGCCTCGAAACGTCCCATAATAATGCAGTTGGTAATAATAAGCCCTACAAAAATGGAGAGCATTTTGCTCGCTTCAAACAAAAAGGCTTGAATGAGCTGATCTACCAATATTACAAGTGTTGATATGATAAGAAGTTGAACAATAATTCGAATACGTGGTGGAATGCTTTTTCGAAGGATAGAAATAATTACATTGCCAAGGGCACACACTACCGTAGCAGAGAGCCCCATTACCACTGCGGGCTTTAGTTGTGCCGTAACGGCTAACGCGGAACAAACACCCAACATTTGTACTAAAATGGGATTCTCTTTCGATAATGGTCCTAAATATTTTGTTATCTTCATTCTATAGGGGATTTCTAAAAATTGCTTTGCCCAGATTTGAGATGATATATTGAGTAGATTTTTCTCATTTTTTGAAGAGTATAACATGCTATATGATGATAAAAATGGGGAAAAGATGCCAATATATCGTTCGAAGGTAGGTAAAACAGAGGTTTTTTGTCCATATTAATTATTATTATAAAATCGATGGGGAATTATTAGATGTCCCCTATAATAGTAAGGTTAGATTGTCTAAACTTGTGATTCAACTCTAGCAATAGCGTTTCATAAGGCAATAGGCTTTCGTGCAGCATTTCGTCTACGGCGTTGCAGGTAATGGTACCACCTGTAATGGCGTCAACTTGATGAATGGCCCCTTCCGACGCTCGGTCGTAGCCCCCTTTTACTACCTCTATGCTGGTAAACTGGTAGTTTTTGTCTATAAGTTTTTTTCCAATAAACTGTTGGCAAAACGCTTTGCCGCTAATTTCGGCCCCCAAACCTGGGGTTTCCCCTTTGTGCGAAAGGGCGATGCCAGTAACCGTCTTGCCATCGTTTTTTACCGACAAATATCCCCAAATAGGACCCCAAAGCCCTTGCCCGCGCATCGGAAAAACGTAGTAGATTTCAGCATTGTTTTCCAATAAAATCTCATAGTAAGCAAGCGAGCCAAACTTTTTCTCGCTGGCAACTTCGTGAAACAGCTCGCTCACATGGCGCTTGTCGGGATGGTAATGGGCTAAAGACAGGATCTGAATCTTCATTTCGGTAGACTTATTGCTCCTTATTCTACTTTGTAATGAGACAGATACAACCGTTAATAACACAATGCAAGTTAACGCCAAGGCCGTAATGTAAAAAAAGATATATCGATTATTAAATTTTTTCATGGCGCGAAAGTAGGAAATAAAACTCTAACAGTGCAATTTTTTTGAAAAAAACTTTTTCGCCCTCCCATTTTTAAAAAATAATTATTAATTTTGCCGATTATTAACATAAAAAAATACATTATGAAACGTTCATTTCTATTTTCTAGCTTACTATTAAGCTTTGCCTTATTATTAACTTCATGCGACGGCGGAAACGGCGGCAAAGATGACGACATTATTCTACCAACCTATACCCTTGGCCAAATATACGATGTAGGTGGGGTAAAAGGGATAGTTTACGAATTGAATGCTGAAAAAACAGCTGGAAAAATAGTTTCGCTTACAACAGGAAACCTTCAATTTGCTGTTGATTCTGTAACGGCAGCCGTTGCTGTAGGGGCTACAAGTAAAACAGACGG
>CAYJOY010000016.1:0-16523 GCA_964371885.1 uncultured Lentimicrobiaceae bacterium
TTGCCAAGTACTTTTACTGTTTGCGAAGCAGAGTCTGCGACAGAAATTTCACGTAGGCTGTTAATTTTACCATCTATTGTTACTCTGTCAACATTATAGAATCGTGTCATTTGGTGCATAGACCACGAGGTGAGGAATGGGTCTAGTTCGCCATGTCCATCTAAAAATGCAACGGTAGGTCGGTAATGGCTCATTAGCGAGCGTATGGTAGCTACTAAATTATATTCAAGTTCCTCAATAGAATACTCTAACCAGTAGCGCCCTTGAGGCGAAGAAACGGCCAATGTGGAAGGGAATTCTTTCCCTTTATACGAAATTTGTGCCCCAGGAACTACGAAATAGGTAGAAAAACCGGTGGCGTCCTCTCTGCTAATAGGGATAGGTTGCAGCCCCTTTTTAGCAAATTCACCATAAATGGCATTCGCCTCTTCGCGACTTTTCCCTGCTACTGGATCTAAAAATTCGAAAGAGATGTTTTTTGTGTGACGCTTAAACTCCTCAAGTTTATCGTTAATTTTTTCCGAAAATAGTTGATAATCGGCAGGAAGCCCATCACCATCAATGTAAACTTTTATTAACATCTTCTCATCAATCTTCTCTAAAAGTTCAATGGTGCTTGACGACAGTGAGTTGCGTTTATCCTGCGTTAAGTCAATCCGAAAATAGGCGAGCGAAGAAATAATATTAATTGCTACTAATGCAATAATTCCAAAAAATAAACCAGTAATGGCTGTTCTTTTGTACTGTTTGTTGCTTGTTATTGTTGTTTTTTTATCCATTACCATTTTCTACTTAATAAAACCACTCTTGTTCCAAACAAGAAAATAAAGATAATACTGAAAAAATAAATGAGGTCGCGCGAGTCGATAACACCTTTACTTATTGACATATAATGATGGTCGATGCCTAGTGTTTTAATGTAATATCCGAAATTGCCAAGCGCTTCGAACGAGTATATAAATTCGAACCCGAAGTAGAGGATGAAACAGAGTGGGGCGGCAATAATAAAAGCTACAATCTGATTGTTAGTAAGGCTAGAACTAAAGAGTCCGATGGAAATAAATGTACATCCTAAAAGCAATAACCCTATATATGAGCCAAAGGTGCTCCCTAAATCGATGTTGCCAGGAACAGAGCCAAGGTTCCATATAGAGACAATGTAAATGAGTGTAGGGAGTAACGCAATAACGAGTAATGTAAAGGAGGAGAGAAATTTAGCTGCAATAATTTGTAAGTCGGTTAGAGGTTTTGTGAGCAGTAGTTCGAGCGTTCCCATCCTGTTCTCTTCAGCAAAACTACGCATAGTAATGGCAGGTATGAGGAAAAGGAACATAAACTTAGAGATGTTGAATAGCCCTTGTAGGTCGGCTAATCCTGAAAGAAGAATGTTGTTAATGTTTTGAAACACCCATAAAAAGAGGCCTGTAACAATAAGAAAGACGCCAATAAAGAGATACCCGATGAGGGAATTTAAATAGGAGCGAACCTCTTTGAGATATAAACTTAGCATATATTTACATTTTTAAAAAGTCGGCAAAAATACAATTTTTTTGCCAAAAAAAGGCGAAAAAGTGAGAAGAACTATCAGATAAAAAACAGGAAGATGTAGATTGTAAGCATAACGTGGCCATAACTGAAAGTGAAATCATTCTAATAGTTTGAATATTTGGTAAATAATAATTGAGAATTACAAATTAGGTCGCAAAAAATAATTACAAATATCGTATTTCTATTTCCTAATTATTTTGTATTTTCGCGCCCAAATTTAAGCAAAAATAAAAAAATGAAAAAAGCATATCTATTTCCAGGTCAAGGTGCACAGTTTGTGGGCATGGGAAAAAATTTATTTGACAATTCAGAGAAGGCGAGAGCACTCTTTTTACAAGCTAACGAAGTACTTGGTTTTGCCATTACCGATAAGATGTTTTCGGGTACCGATGCCGATTTAAAAGAGACGCAAACAACTCAACCAGCGGTGTTTATACATTCAGTGGTTGCTTTTCTATCGCAGTCTAACCTTACACCCCCCGACGCGGTTGCAGGTCATTCACTCGGTGAGTTTTCGGCATTAGTAGCTAACGGAACACTTGCATTTGAGGATGCATTACAGTTGGTGTATAAAAGAGCCATGGCAATGCAGAAAGCATGCGAGATGAACCCATCGGGAATGTCGGTTGTGCTCGGTTTCGACGACGAAAAAGTGAGAGAAATTTGTGCGCAAATAGATGAGGTGGTAGTACCAGCCAACTTCAATTGCCCAGGTCAACTAGTAATTTCAGGTTCGTTTAAAGGACTGGAGTTAGCTGGCGAAGCCATAAAGCAAGCAGGCGCAAAAAGAGTAATGCCTCTAAAAGTGGGTGGTGCATTCCACTCGCCGCTCATGATGCCTGCGCAAGAAGAGTTGAGTAGAGCTATTGAAGAAACGAAGTTTAATACCCCAATATGTCCTGTGTATCAAAATTATACAGCACTCCCTTGCTCTGACCCCGCTATCATTAAAGAACAACTTATAAAACAGCTAACAGCACCTGTACTTTGGACGAAAACCGTACAGAATATGGTGAACGACGGAATAACGGAGATTGTGGAGTTTGGACCAGGCGAAGTGCTACAAGGGCTAGTGAAGAAAACGGCAGCCTCAGTATCAACCTCAGGAATTTCATAGTAAGTTCAGAGATAGTTTATTAAAAATATATGGTAATAATTGATTGCCAATAGCCATATACGAATAATTAATAATAATATGAGAAAGAAAACGAATAATAATAGTTGCTCTTTTTGCAATGCGAAAGAGTCGGAAGGTGCATTTTTAATAGAGGGTGAAAATGCTATGATTTGTACAAGATGTTCACTTGGTATTGCGGAGATGATTATCGAACACCAAGGAGCAACGAGTACGAGTACGGGTACGGCGGAGCAAAAGAAACACAAATTTAATCTCATGAAACCTATTGAGATTAAGCAAAAACTAGATGAATATGTAATAGGGCAAGATGAAGCTAAGAAAGTGATTTCTGTAGCAGTGTATAACCATTATAAACGTTTGTTACATGCTCAGAGCAACGACAAGGATGTAGAGCTAGAAAAATCGAATATTATTTTATTGGGAGAAACAGGAACAGGTAAAACGTTGATGGCAAGAACTATTGCGAAGCTATTGGATGTTCCTTTCTGTATAGCAGATGCAACAGTGTTTACCGAGGCGGGTTATGTAGGCGAAGATGTGGAGAGTATTTTAACACGTTTGCTTCAAGCGGCCAAATACGATGTTGAAAAAGCCGAAATGGGGATTGTTTTTATTGACGAAATTGACAAGATAGCGCGCAAAGGTGCCGATAACCCATCAATTACCCGCGATGTTTCGGGGGAAGGGGTGCAACAGTCGCTGCTCAAGTTATTAGAGGGTGCGCTGGTGAATGTGCCACCAGAAGGGGGGAGAAAACACCCAGAACAAAAATTTGTGGTGGTAAATACACAAAATATCCTCTTTATTGCTAGTGGTGCCTTTAACTCAATGGATAGAATTATTGCAGAACGCTTAAATACGAATAAAATAGGCTATAACCAAACCAATTTAACAGTTGATAAAGAGAATATGATGCAGTATATCTCATCACAGGATCTGAAAATGTTCGGATTAATACCGGAGCTATGTGGTAGATTCCCAATGATAAGCTGTATGAATTCGTTAGATACAAAAGCTTTGAAATCGATATTGTTAGAGCCTAAAAATGCCCTTGTAAAACAGTATGAACGGTTGTTCCTTTTCGATGGGATTCAACTCTCTTTCTCCGACGATGCAATAGACTATATTGTAGAGAAAACTTCGGAACTGAAACTAGGTGCTCGTGGATTACGCTCTATCATGGAGCGCATTATGACCAATGCCATGTTCGAATTCCCATCATCAAAGAAAAGGAAAATAATGATTGATAGAAAATATGCTGCGGAACAACTAGGCGAAGAATAGTAGTGTAATGGGGAGGATTTTAGCAATTGACTATGGACAAAAGAGAGTAGGGGTGGCAGTAACCGACACCCTTCGGATATGCGCTCATCCTTTAGATACAGTGCATGTGTCTGAATTAGAAACGTTTCTTAAGAATTATTTTGAGAAAGAGGAGGTGGATATAGTGGTAATAGGCGAGCCTAAAACCCTCGATAACACTGCCTCTAACGCTTCGCGTTTTATAGAACCTTTTGTAAATAGATTCAGAAAATTGTTCCCCAATATTCAACTAGAAAGAATGGATGAGCGGTTCACATCGAAAATGGCATTCCAAACCATGCTCGATGCAGGGCTACATAAAAAGAAACGTGCCGATAAAGCACTGGTTGATAAAGTGAGTGCGACCATCATTCTACAATCGTATCTCCAAAAAATAGAATTAGATTTATTAAGATAAAAAGTATGAAAATTTTGCCCATTTACATTTTTGGAAATAATGTATTAAGAAAAAAAGCAGCTGAAATTTCTGACTCAGAATTTGAAAAGATCCCTGCATTGGTAGAGGATATGTTTGCTACAATGTATAAAGCGGAAGGAGTAGGGTTAGCAGCACCGCAAATAGGGCAATCTATCCGTCTGTTTATTATCGATACAGAACCTTTCATCGAATCGTATCCAGAAACGGAGTTGTTGAAAGAGGTTTTTATAAACCCAGTAATGGAAGAGGAGTTTGGCGACGATTTTCGCTTTAACGAAGGGTGTTTGAGTTTGCCAGAACTTCGAGAGGATGTTACGCGGAAATCGGAGATAAAAATTACTTACACTAATTTAGAGGGTGTTAGGGAAACAAAACATTTTAAAGGGTTGGTAGCGCGCGTTATTCAACACGAATACGACCACTTAGAAGGGAAAGTGTTTACTGATAGCATTAGCCCGATAAGAAAAATGGTAATAAAGAAAAAACTCGACAATATTTCGAAAGGGAAAGTGGGAACTGCTTACCGAGTAGCGCGCCATTAGAATAAATGTTAAGCACTCGTGCTTAACATTTGCAATAGTAAATAAATTAAAAGGGTGTATATTCAATAATTATGATATACAAAATATTATGGGTTGCGTTGGGCGGAGCCTTAGGGTCTGCTTGCAGAATGGCGGTTTCGTTGGCTTTAGTGGGTTCCTATAAAGGGACTTTCATCGTTAATTTTGTTGGTGCTTTTGTTTTAGGGGTAGCCGCCGCCAACTTAAAAGTAGGTGTTTTGTACTATCTCGTAGCAGTGGGTATATGCGGTGGCTTTACCACCTTCTCTACTTTCTCGTTAGAGGTTTTTCAAATGATTAAAGCGGGGCAGTATTGGCAATGTTTAGGGTACGTTACCCTAAGTTGCACGTTGTGCGTTACCGCCATTTACCTAGGAAGTAAGGTGAAAATATAATAATGGTAAGAGATTATAGCTCTCCTACCATTTTAATAATTTCTAATATAGCATTTTGTGCGTCAGCATATTTCTCTTGGAAAGAGGTACTTCCATCTAAAAGCACAATAATATAGGCATTTTTAATACTGCTTGCTTTAGCAGAATATTCCGAATTTTTACGATATTTCCCATAATCCATTACCCATTGCGTTACCTTTTCTTTATCGAATGGATACGAAACATCGTTAAGGCGAAGGTCGGAGAGGGTGAAAATGAGTGCGGTATTATTAGAATCGTAATGACTGTTTACCTTAGCAGTGAAGTTAGGGCTCGTTTTTATATTGTCTAAATAGTACTCATAGCTTCCGTCGCGCACTAGGTCAGCTTCAAAATATATTTGGTCTTTTTCGTTTTCAGCTTCGTTAAATAGCATTCTAATTCTTTTTCCTGCATAATCTTTTTGCACGTTAAAAGCATACGAACGAGATATAAGTTCTCCTTCAAATTTCTTGAGTAGCGTGTCTAAATTTTCATCTAAAATAGGGGCTGGGCGTTCTGTGTTTTGCGCGCCTGTAAATGGGCTTAAAATTTTGGTGAGTTGTTCGTCGGTATAGCCACTCTCTTTAATATCGTGCCCTTTGTAAAGAAGAACATACGACTGAAATGCGTTCGACATGCTGCTGCTTTTAAACACTTTCATGGCATAGCTGTGCATAATGTCGTTCATTTTTGTTTGGAGCGCGTCACCGTAAGCCTCTCTGCTAGTGTATCGCCCTTTTCCTTTGCTTTCTGCAAGTGCTAACGATTTATTATCTAACCCATCGGTAAGCATTACAATGTAGTATTTGCTTTTTGGGTCGCCATCCATGTAGTGTTTTTGCACGTATTTAATACGGTCGAGTGCCACATCGAGTGCATATAATGCGCAGGTATTGCTCCCTTGCGGGGCACGAAGTACCGCCTCCTTCATTCTGTCATATCCATTTTCGCTGAGTAAATCGAAAGGAGGGTTGTCTTTTGCAAATAATCCTTTGGGACCATTATTGGCGTAGCTAACAACAATGTCGTCGCTAAATCCAATAAAATCGACTTTCATCTTTTCCTGCGTTTTTTCTGAGGTGTTTTGTGCAACGCATGCGGTGCCAATAAGTGTAAACAAGGCACAAAGAACTGTTAATGTGGTGTTTTTCATCATAAAGTGCTACTATTTAAGGTGTAGAATTTAGAAAACGACAAGTCGTTTTATTTATTGTCGGCCGTAGTATATTTTCATACTATATCCGTTATCTCTTAAAGCAATAACCGTACCCCGATCGGGATACAATATTTTGGGAGTAAGGGGCAATTTTCTTGCGAAGTCGGGCAATATGCACATCTACTGTTCTGTCATTTACAAACACATCGTTTGGCCATACTCTGTCGAGGAGTTCGCTACGGCTATAAATAGTATCTAAATTTTGAATGAGTAGTTTAAGCAATTCAAATTCTTTTTTGGTAAGGTCGTGAGTTTCCCCTTTTATGGTAATATTTTTTAGGTCTAAGTTCAGTATCAAGTCTTGGTATTGCACATTATGAGATGTAGGAGGTAGCGATTGGTTGCTTTTTTCAAACCTACGAAGCACTGCTTGCACGCGAGCAATTACTTCGCGCATGGAATAAGGTTTGGTAATGTAGTCGTCGGCTCCTAACTCCAGCCCTTTTACGGTGTCGTTCTCTGTCGTTTTTGCTGAGCAGAAAATAATAGGGATATTTTGTGTGTTTTTCCTTTTTTTAAGGATGGTGGCAAGTGCGTGCCCCGAAATTTCTCCCATCATTATATCGAGAATTAGCAGATCGTACTCTGCAATATCGAGCACCAATGCGTCTTCAGCCGAATAGGCAACTTCCACCTCGTAACCCGCTTGTTCGAGGTTAAATTTCATAATTTCGCACAAATCTTCTTCGTCGTCTACAACTAATATTCTTTTTTTTGTATCCATTGTTTCTTTTTTTTATTTTTGTATGAAAGGAATTTCATCACTAATTTAAACCCGATGCCATGTACATTTACTATTTGTATAGCGGGGTCGGCAGCAAATAGTTTTCTAAGTTTTGTTAAATACACATCCATGGTGCGCGCGTTGTAGTAGCTGTCGTCGCCCCAAATTTTCTTGAGTGCATATCCTCTTTCTAAAACATCATTTTTCTTATTCACGAGTAACATTAATAGTTCTGCCTCGCGAGTGGTAATTTTTTTTTCTTCGCCATCTATTTCAAGAATGTGCTTTTCTACATGAAAAGTAATCTTTCCAATTTGAACGGCATTAGGGGTAATTTCGGTAGTGGCAAGCGTTCTGCGGAGTAGCGCTTGTATTCTTGCTAGTAGCACCTCTAGCGTAAATGGTTTTGTAATATAGTCGTCGCCACCTATGCTTAACCCTTTTATCATATCTTCTTGCATGCTTTTAGCGGTTAGGAAGATTATAGGAATTTTCTCATCGGCCTTTCTTATCTCTTTGGCAAGGGTAAAGCCGTCCATTAATGGCATCATAACATCTACAAGGCAAATATCTACCTGCTCCTCACAAAAAAGATCGTAGGCAATTTCTCCATTGCTGGCTAATAAAATGCGATACCCTTTGGCTTCTAAATAGGTAACTAATGCTTTGCCAAGATTGGCATCGTCTTCAGCTAATAAGATGGTAATGGTTTCGTTCATAATTTTATGATTTTGACTAACAATTGTAGCTGTTAGTAGTTTAATATTCTTTTTAATGTATTATTCATGACTCAAATTTTTGTAGGGAATATATATCACAAACTCGCTCCCTTTTCCTAAGGTGCTGTTTACCTGAATAGTTCCGTCGTGTAGTTCTACTATTTTTTTTACATAACCTAATCCTAATCCGTACCCTTTAGTAGTATGTATGTTCCCAGAATGCTCCCTATAAAAGTCGCTAAATATTTTTTTAATGTTCTTCCTTGCAATTCCAATGCCTGAGTCTGAAATGGAGATAGCAATCGATTTTTTTTCATTTTGAGAGCGCACTACAATGTTGGGTTCGCCAAATGAGTACTTAATGGCGTTTTCTATAATGTTTATGATAACATTTTCTAAATGATGCTTGTCGCCATATATAATGGGATTTTGCGCATATAAGTATTTCTCCAACTTCCCTTTATGCGACGATATTTGTAATGCAAAGTTATCGCAAACAGTAGCAATTACATCGTTAATATTGAGACGCTCTACATTAATTTTTAGCTGCCCTTTTTTAAGCTGGGCAATCTGTAGTATGTTGTTAACCATCTCCTTAAGCCTATTGTTCTCTTCTGTTATGATGGTTAAATACGATTCGCTAATTGCGACGGAGTCGCGAATATCCTTATCTTTAAGTGCTTCTGTTGCAATTGAAATACTAGAGATAGGGGTTTTGAACTCGTGAGTCATATTGTTGATAAAGTCGTTCTTTATATCCGATATTTTCTTTTGAACATAGAGGTCTCGCAATGTGTATATAAAAATAATAGTAATAATTAACATTAAAAGGATAATGCTTCCGCTAATTACGCCCATTCTTTGGAAGAATATTCGTCGTTCAGATTCAAAATCGATAATAAGGTAGTGTGGCGATCGGATCCGGTCGTTAGGTTTTAGGCTGAAAATAAACTCACTTTTAAGCATCTTTGCTGAATCGATAGTAGGCGATGAGACAACGAACTGTGTGGTGAAAGCGTTGTAAATGGCAAAAGTGAAAGGTGCATTAATGTTCTGTTCCACTAGCGACCCTTTCACAATTCTATAAATATAATCACGGTTAAGAAGTTCCATGGTGGCACTATCTATCTGACTGTCCGAGGCATCAATGTTTGAATTTCTATTTCTCGAAACCCTTTTGTTTTCGTACAACGATAAATAAGGAGAGAATAGTTCTAAATAAGTGCTATCGAACATTATTGTATCAATTTTTTCAATTATGATGTTATTTTCCATATAATTGATAGTAGTTTGGATAAGACCTATCGGTTTTGTTCGTGTGGTATCTAGTATAAATCGTTTGGCAAACTTCTGTTCTCTAATTTTCGATGTGGTAGTATCGTTAATGAGTTTTGTAACATCTATTTTAGCGATTGTATCCCCAATAATGAGTTGGTCGATGGTTTCTACTACTTCAGAGCCAGCAGATAGCACTTCGTTAGCAAAGATAGAACGTTGTACCTTTTCGGCCTCTTTATAAAGCTGAAAGATAGTTATCATCAAAACTACAGCTGCAATGACGAGTATAACCCCTATAGATACAACGACTCTTTTTTTCATTTTTTACTACTCAATTTCTCTTGTAATCCTTTAAAAATAACGAAGAAAACGGGGACAAATATTACTCCTAATATGGTTGAGATAAGGAATCCACCAGCTGCTGTAAATCCAATAGAGGTGTTGCCAGCAGCGCCTGCCCCCGACGATAAGCAGAGCGGTATCATACCGAAGATGAATGCCAACGAGGTCATTAAGATAGGGCGAAGACGGTCTTTGGCTGCCATCATGGCTGCCTCCCTCAACGAAGCACCGTGCTCCCGTTTCAGAATGGCAAACTCTACAATTAAGATGGCATTTTTGGCGAGAAGCCCCAACAACATAATCATGGCTACTTGTACATATATATTAGCAGATAAGCCAATAATATTTATAGTGACGTAAACCCCAAATACTGCAAATAGTAGCGATAACATAACCGATAGCGGGATAATATAGCTTTCGTATAGTGCTGATAAAATGAAGAATACTAAAATGAAGCTCAGCGCAAAAATAAGTGCCTGCTGGCCGCTAGCATCCATTTCGTCGCGCGTCATTCCAGAAAATTCGTAACCATAGCCTGCGGGGAGTTCTTGCGATAGCCTTCCAATGGTTTCAATGGCTTCGCCAGAGCTATATCCTGGGGCAGGAGCCACATACATGGTTACAGCATTAAACATATTGTATTTGCTAATCATATCGGAGCCGTATACGCGCTTTAATTCTATTACCGAGTTAAGTGGCACCATCTCATTGTCGCCATTTCGCACATACATATTACTAATATTGGATACATCTTCTCTGTATTGGGCATCGGCTTGAACCATTACCCTGAAGTATTTGGTAAACTTGGTGAAGTCGCCAGTAACACTCCCTCCAAAATAGGTTTGCATAGCACTGAAAACATCGGTAACAGCCACATTCATCAATTTACAACGGTTCACATCCACCACCATTTCATACTGCGGAACATTTACCGAAAATGAGAAAGTAGCACTAGAGATAGTAGGGTCTGCCATCAATTTTCCAGCAAATTCTTTACTCTCATTGTATAAAGCGTGTAGGTCGCCCGTTCCTGTTTGATCTTTAAACTGCATCTCAATATTGCTCGAGTTACCGTACCCACTAATAGTAGGGGGTACAAAGAATATTACAGAGGCATCTTTAGTTACCGTTTGGTTAACTTTCTGAGAAATGTTTCTGTAAATTTCTTGCAAAGAGGTAGTGTCGCGCTCTCCCCAATCTACAAGTTTAATCATCCCTAGTCCGTATGCACCGCCAAAAGCTCCCGACAGCATCCCCGTTCCAGCTACGGTTACCCGTGTTTCTACCTCAGGTATGGTTTCTAAAATAGAATCTACCTGGTTAATTACCTCTTGGGTGCGGCTCAAGTTAGTCCCTTCTGGCATTGTAATATCGTAGAAAATAGAACCTTGGTCTTCGGTAGGGACGAAGGCGGTGGGAGTACGCATGAGCAAGAATATGGAGCCCCCTAAAATGAGGATGAAAATAAACATCATAAGATTTTTTCTCTTTAATGCTACCCCTACTAAGCTGCTATATTTGTTGAGCATAGAATTAAACCCTACGTTAAAGCTGTCGCCTAGTTGTTGCAGTTTCCCTTTTTTCTTCCCTTCACCGTGATGGTCGATACGGATAAGAAGCACACAAAGGGCAGGGGAGAGGGTAAGCGCGTTCACAGCCGAAATGCAGACTGCAATAGCAAGCGTAATGCCGAACTGTTGGTAGAAAACGCCCGTACCGCCAGTCATAAAACTTACGGGGAGGAAAGTGGCTAAGAAAACAAGGGTGATGGAAATTACCGCACCTGTAATCTCACTCATAGCCGATTTGGTAGCCTCCATAGGGGTGAGACTGCTGTCGCTCTCTAATTTGGCATACACCGCCTCGACGACGACAATGGCATCGTCGACAACAATACCAATGGAAAGTACAAGTGCAAAGAGAGTTAATAGGTTAATGCTGTATCCCAACATGCTTAAAAAAGTGAATGTTCCCACAATGGCCACTGTAGCAGATATGGCAGGAATAACGGTAGCTTTTACGTTTTGTAAGAATATAAATACTACAAGGAATACGAGTATAAATGCCTCGATAAGTGTTTTTACCACCTCGTGAATAGAGGCATTTAAGAAACTTTGTGAATCTACTACGTATTTATAGGTGAATCCAGAGGGGAAGCCAGGGGAAAGTTCGGCTAACTTCGCTTTCGCAATGTTAGCTATCTCTTGCGAATTAGACCCTTTCATTTGATAAATTACCATAATAACCGATGGGTAGCCATCGGCACTAGAAGTAATATCGTAGTTAAATGCATCTAATTCTATGCGAGCTACATCTTTAAGTCTTAAAATTTCGCCAGTATCGCTAACACGTAGAATGATGTTTTTATAGTCTTCCACCTCATTGAGCCTCCCTTTATACTTAATGGTATATTGAAATGCCCCATCAACGTTAGCCCCAATTTTTCCTGGAGCAACCTCCATGCTCTGTTCTTTAATGGCCGCCTCAATATCGGAGGGTTGCAAGTTGTAAGCATATAATTTTTCGGGTTTTAACCAAACGCGAATAGAGAAATCCTTGGCTCCAAAAACACTCACATCGCCAACCCCCGAAATACGTTGCAACTCGGGAACAATATTAATACGTGCATAGTTTTGGAGGAATGTTTCGTCGTGGTCGGGATTATTGCTATACACAGACAATGCGAGTACCATACTGTTTTGTTTTTTAGAGGTGGTAACCCCCATGGTAATTACCTGTGCGGGTAATGAGCTAGAGGCTGCCGAAACCCTATTTTGCACGTTCACCGCCGCCATGTCGGGATCGGTTTCCAGGGTAAAGTATACCTGAATGGTGGCACTACCATCGTTGTTGGCCTTCGATGTCATGTAGGTCATCCCCTCCACCCCGTTTATTTGTGTTTCTAATGGCGCAACTACCGAGTTGAGCACCACATCTGCATTGGCACCAGGATAACTTGCAGAAACCACCACTGTAGGTGGGGCAATATCGGGGTATTGCTGAATAGGCAAAGTTACCAGACTGAGTAATCCTAACAGTACAATAATAATAGATATTACTGTAGATAAAACGGGACGTTCGATAAATTTCTGTAACATGATTTTCTTTTTTTATAATTTTTATCTATATTTCATCACGAAGTTGCTCTATAATAAGTTGTTTGCGTTCCTCGGTATTGTCGCCCATGTAAAATTTCAAAAGCGAATCGATAGGTGTCGATTTATCTAAAACAACTGGCGAAAGTCGGATGTCTTTCCCAATAAAATCTTTAAATTCTTTAGGAGAGATCTCCCCCAATCCTTTAAAGCGGGTAATTTCTGGTTTGCCTCCTAGTGTTTTAATGGCATCGGAGCGTTCCGTTTCGGTGTAACAATACAACGTTTTGTTCTTATTTCGTACCCTGAAGAGCGGGGTTTCGAGAATGTAGAGATGTCCCGATTTTACTAGGTCGGAAAAATAGTCGAGAAAGAATGTAAGCAATAGCAGTCTAATGTGCATCCCGTCGTCGTCGGCATCGGTGGCAATTACAATGTTATTGTAAGGAAGTGCCTCTATTCCCTCGTCCATTTTGAGAGCTGCTTGCAGCATTCGTAGCTCTTCGTTATCGTAAAGTATTCTTTTGGGGGCCTTGTAGGTGTTGGGGATTTTTCCTCTAAGGCTAAAAATGGCTTGAGTTTCAGAGTCGCGCGATTGTGCAATAGAACCCGATGCCGAATCCCCCTCTGTAATAAAAAGGGTAGTTTCTAATGCTCGGGCATGTTTTTTGGTAAGATGAACAGTACAGTCGCGAAGTTTGGAGTTGTAAATGCTCGTTTTCTTTTGCGCATCTTTTGCCGCTTTCTTTACCCCAGCAATCTCTTTTCGCTCTTTTTCCGACTCTAAAATCTTTTTTAAGATAGCATCGGCTACCTCTTTATGCATGTGTAGGTGTTTGTCTAATAAGCGCCCAACCACATCATTCATAAAATTTTTAATAGTTTGTTTTTCAGGTTCAATGTGAGTAGAACCAAGCTTAGTTTTGGTTTGAGAGTCGAAGAGTGGCTCTACTACTCTCACAAACAGTGCTGCCAAAACGGCATTTCTAATATCGTTAGGGTCGAAATCTTTTTTATAAAAATCGCGAATGGTTTTCACCACCGCTTCTCTAAATGCTTGTTGGTGCGTTCCCCCATGTATGGTATATTGCCCGTTTACAAACGAGTAGTACTCTTCGCCGTACCTACGTTGTGTGTGCACAAGAACACATTCAAAGCCCTCCTCACGTAGGTGGATAGGGTCGTAGAGCATGGCAGAGGTTACATTGTTGCGAATAAGGTCTAGAAGCCCATTTTTAGAGACATATTTACTGCCATTAAAATGGAGTGTAAGCCCCCTGTTAAGATAGGCGTAATTCCATAACATCTTGTCCATGTACTCATTATACCAGTGGAAATTCTTGAATAATGTGCCGTCTGGGGTAAATGATATACGTGTGCCATTGCTTTCGGTGGTGAGTTCAATTTCCGATTCACGCACCAATTTCCCGCAAGAAAATTCGGCCGTTTTGGTATTGCCGTTTACGAAACTGGTAATTTGAAAAAATGTAGATAATGCATTCACCGCTTTTAAACCCACGCCATTCATCCCAATGCCTCTATTCTCTTTAAAATTGGCACCCGTATTCATCCTCGCTACGCAATCAATGAGTTTGTTGAGCGGAACGCCGCGCCCATTATCGCGAATTTGAATAGTGTTATCTTTTATTTTAAGCTCTATATGCTTCCCGTAGCCTTTCATATATTCGTCTACAGAATTGTCTAAAACCTCTTTCAAAAGTATGTAAATACCATCATCATGAGCAGAGCCATCACCTAACTTTCCTATATACATGCCAGGTCTTATCCTAATATGTTCGTCCCACTCTAATGTAATAATTGCATTGTCGCCTATTTCGCTCATTTATAATTAGTTGTTTTTGTGTTGGGTACAATTACCCCAATTTATTTTCGAAGCGCAAAAGTACACAATTTTTTTGAAAAGATATTTTTTTTACAGATAAAAAAGTAATCCATTTTTTTCCTAAAATCCAAATCACGAATAAAAGATGAATATGAAAAATGTGTACTATTGTGGGAAACCTACACTTATCATATATAGAATTAGATGATCTCAGTGTGTTTTTATGTATTTGACTTTAAGAGTGTTATAAAAACTTGCTGAAAAAAACACAAAAAAAAGCGAAAATAATTGTTAACAGAGGGTACGTTTTGTATGTTTTTAGGTATTTTTATATATCTTCGCGTCTGTGTATTCATTTGCGTGGGTATGCTTATTTTTTGATAGAAAATATAATTTAAAATAATAAATATGAGAAAGTTATTACTTTTTGCCTTTATTGTGTTCTCCTTTTATTTAGGATTTGCACAGACCCAAAATTGTACCAATGTAATTTTTACATTCGATGATCCTCGACTTTTGTTAGAAGATAATGTTACACCAACTGCGGATTCAGTTTTTATATCTTCACAAACTGCCTACCTCGACCAAGGTGACTGGGTGCTGGTTACCGATTTTACGAATGGGAGCGATGAAGCTTTCCATACATCTACAGCCTTAGCGTTGGGTGCTTCATCTCGCTTTATCCAATCGCCGATATTTCATGTAGGGAATCCGAACCACAAAATATACCTTTCCTTCGATCATATTGCGAAAATGTTTGCGGGAGCGCCAGGTACCATTTACATACAAAAAGGAACAACCGAACAATTATCAGGTCCTTATACACAGGTTATCTTTAACGGCGATAGTAGCTTTTATTATGGTGATCATGACGGAGATGTATTTGGTGGAAACATGAATCAAGGGATGTATAGTGATTGGGATCCAGATAATGCTGAGACGCAACCTGAGGCTGATTGGTGGAAGCACGAATTGTTCGACTTAACCTCACTAATAGATCCCGCAACCAATGAGTATTTTAGAATAAGGTTACTGATGCGCCGCTCGGGAAGTACATCAGGTCAAGATATGGCAGGATGGTTTGTAGATAACGTTACCGTTCGCATTGCCGATGGCTCGTTAATACCCCCTCAAATAAATTTGGTGGCACCTATCGTACAAAATAATGTAACCAATGCTGGCCCTTATAATATTGTTGCCGACATAGAGCCAAGAGGTACAGGCAACGCCGATATATACCCCGATTCGGTGCGTTTGTTCTACAGAGAAGACAACGGCCCTTGGATATTAGTAAGCGAAAAAGAAATTGTTGGAGATAGATACACTTGGATCATCCCTCAACAATGCCATAGCACAATAGTTGATTACTATATTACAGCGCAAGACGAAAACTGTAACGAAACGCGCCTTGATAAGACATTTACTGTAAATCTCCCAACATCAGGAACTACTACAAATGGAGCACAAGCTATCAATTTTATTGATGTTCCCGATTTTTTTGAGGTAGGTGTAGAAACAGCGATGCAATTCATTTTGAAAAATAGAACCAATGCACCTACTAACCCTTCTAATAACAACATGACTTCTGCAACCATTACATGGGAAGTAGATGCCGTGAACCAAGTTCCTCAAGTAGTTGTGCAAACACCATACAGTTGGTCGGTGGCTACCGATTATCATCCCACAAGACCATTCTGTTTAAATTATACCGATACCATTGTAGTAGGTTCTTTTACCCCAGTAGTAGGTTTTAATACTATAACAGCATGTGTTACAACAAGGAATGGGTCGGCTAATAACTACTCTCCCGCCACCTCGCAGTGTGCCGAGGTTACAAGATATGGCTGTTTAGGTACCCTTGGAGGTGAATATGTGGTAGGTGGTCCAGATCCAGACTTCTTAA
>CAYJOY010000016.1:16552-17628 GCA_964371885.1 uncultured Lentimicrobiaceae bacterium
TGGATGCCCCTATTGTTGTGAAAATTGCACCAGGAACCATTAATGGAACAGAGAACTTTACCTTTAGCAGATCGTTAGCAGGACAAAGTGCCGTTAATACTATTACTTTCGAACCTCTAAACGGCGACCCTACAAGCGTAATTATTGAGGACAACGCCACTAGTAGCGCAGTAACAGGGGCCATTACCCTTAACCCAACAGGAACTAACAGCTCCTCGCACTGGATATTTAGAAACTTAACACTAAGAGGAAGAGAAACTGGTACCTCCTCGAGAGGGGTAGCAATAGTTGGAGCTAATTGTAGCAATATTACTATTGAGGGCTGTATTATTGAGGTGGCTGAACCTACATCGGCTACAGCTAATGCCTTTGCTGGTATTGTACGCCCATCTGCTAATACCAGCACGGTTGTAGATACCGATATTAATATAGTAGGAAATACCATTACAGGTGGTGCTTTCGGGGTATACTATTTAGGAACCAATGCGCGCACTAGCCAGATTAATAGAATCGATTCGAATATCATTTCATCGTATGGAACAGGTATCTTTACTAATTATGCTGATGTAACCCAAATTAGTGGAAACAAAATAACACAGCTAGGCGATTGGAAATATACAGGTATCCATCTCCAAAATTCGGATGGAACAATAGAAGTGAAGCAAAACAAAGTATTAGCGCAAGCAGCTATTAATGTGGGTATGAATATCCAAACAGTAACAGGTGCAACTAGTGAAGATTTTGTAAAAATTAATAATAACGAAATTATAGGTTACGTAACTGACGATGCCGTTTATGGTATTAATAACCGTTCAAATCGTACAGAGTACATACACAACAGTGTAAATATATACAGTGATGAAATATTATTAGATGGTGTTGTAGCAGCGTATATGCATAACTCGGGCGATTATTCGAGAGTTAGAAATAATATATTTGTAGTAGATGTTGAAATGCCAGCAACCAACTTAGAGAATTATCCTATTTGTTTGTGGTCAGATCCAGAAGATCTTATAGACTACGACCACAATGTGTACTACTCGCCAGATGGACCAGTGGGATACTTTTCCCCTTCG
>CAYJOY010000017.1:0-785 GCA_964371885.1 uncultured Lentimicrobiaceae bacterium
CCAACCGCCTTGCCGCAAGTACCAATATTGGAAGCGGGCGGCTTGTGTATTACCTCGGAGGGGTAGATAGCTGGATGTTTGCTAAGTTTGACTCCGATATATATGTTGACGAAAGCAAAAATTACCACTATCAAACCTTAGCCACTAACATGCGCGGCTTTTCTCAAAATATAAGAAACGGCACCTCGTTTATGGTGTTTAGCTCCGAATTGCGCGTCCCAATTGCACAAATAATAGTAGGAGGGAAAGTGCGGAATAATTTCTTTAACTCGTTACAAACCATAGCATTTATAGATGTGGGTACCGCATGGACTGGCCTAACCCCTTACTCGAACGATAATGCACTATATACCCGAAAAATAACGGCAGGGCCTACTCAAGACCCCTATATTACCGCCACCGTACAGCGACAAGTTGAGCCGTGGGTAGCAGGGTTAGGATTAGGACTGCGCGCCTCCCTCTTTGGATACTTCCTCCGCCTCGACTATGCCTGGGGGTTTGAAGACTTTAGAGTATACCAAAATGATAAAAATGGAATGCTATACTTTTCATTTGGGGTAGATTTCTAACATATAGCATCGCACAATTTACAATCTATAATAGGGGGCGATCCGATGGATTTGCGCGTAAATAGTAAGAAATGGTGAAAATTATGAGGCTTTTAAAAATCTATAACTGTAAAAATCTCAATTTAGCACCACTTTTATCTCTCACTCTTGAAAAAATAAAGCCATGATTGTAAGATATATAGAGACTATGAACACTTAACGGTTAATAATAATATA
>CAYJOY010000017.1:795-2214 GCA_964371885.1 uncultured Lentimicrobiaceae bacterium
ACTTTTGCGCGCTTATTTTGAATATAAACTTAACGAATAAATAAATAACTTTTTATGGCAGCAATTGGTGCAATTAGAAAACACGGCACATTATTAGTAGCTATCATTGGTATAGCCCTATTAGCCTTTTTAGTAGGCGACTTGTCGAAATTAACAACGGTTCTTTCCGACACAAATACAGTAGTAAAAGTAAATGGAAAAAAAGTAGATGATAATTATCGCAAATTTTTCATCGAAAACTCAGCACTATGGAGAATTTTCTACGACAAAACTACATTAGATGAAGCAGACAACACGCAAGTTCACAATTTTACATGGGATCAAGCGGTTACAGGTACGATGATAACAGAGCAATTAGAAGAGCTAGGACTAGGCTTCTCTAAAGAGATGAAAGATGAAATGATTGAGGAGATGAAAAACTCTTTAACCACCGCAACACCTAACCAAATGTTGTCGCAATTAGTGCAAATGTTAGCAAGAACAGCCCCTGTAGAAGAGGTAATATCGCTAATCATGACCATTGAAGATTATAGAGACAACCCTCAAGCGCAAGAATTATACGGTGCAGTAAAAGCCATTGAAAGAATGACTATCATGGATGCTGAACGTCAAACGTACCTTGCCCTAGCTAACAATTCGCTAATTTTCTCTGATGAGTTAGCAAAACAAATGGCAGCTACCAACACTAAAGCATTAGCAGCTATGGCTACATTAAACGTAAATGCGCCTGCTTTTAGAAATATTAACCCAACCGTTACCGAAAGCGAAGTAAAAGCTTGGTTTAACGATAACGAATCGCAGTTCGAAGTAACAAACGATACGCGTAACATCGATGTGGTAATGTTCCCAGTAGCACCATCTATCCAAGATAAAAAAACAATCGAAGATTCAATAAGAAGTGAGTACGCACGTTTTGTGGCTGCCCCTTCTATTGCAGCATTTAATATTAACGAAATGATGGGAATGGTAGATAGCAGCTACTACAAAAGAGCAGACATCACCATCGATACATTACAAAAACTTCTTTTCGATGCACCCGTAGGTTCTTTAATTCAACCTATTAATATCGATGAGCAAGTTTGGTATTATGGAAAAACTTACGATGCCTCGTTACGCCCTGACTCAGTTTTAATAGCTTACTTAGTTGTAGATTATAAAACTCCAGGAAATGAGTTATCTACAAGAACCAAAGAGGCTGCAAAAGCAACTACCGATAGCCTTATGACCGAATTAAGAGCGGGTACAGCTAACATATTCGAGTTAACCCCTAATTACTTAGGAGGTCGTCAAGCAGCCGACACTACCCTTTGGATGACCGATAGAGGAACAATGCCTGCATTATACGACTCTTTATTGTATGCGCGCTTATACTCTTCAGATGTAAACGGAGCATTCGTAATTTACCAAACAATAACTACC
>CAYJOY010000017.1:2224-8187 GCA_964371885.1 uncultured Lentimicrobiaceae bacterium
AAGATTCGTACTATATAATGAACCTGTTGTTCCTTCTCCAGCCACTACAAAAGCAATCCGTGCACAAGCTACGCAAATGTTAAGCGAATCGACAACTGCTGCTGAACTAGTAGAAAACGCCAATAAAGCAGCTGTACAAGTTATAGCTGGAAAAGATATTACCAATATGATGTCTTCAATAGGACAATTAACCAACTGTAGAGAAATCGTTCACTGGGCATTCCAACCTAATACTGAAGTGGATAATCTATCAGACGTAGTTGACCTTGCTGGTACTGCATACGCTATTGCTGCTGTTAGCAAAGTGAGCAACAAAGAAGATTTCGATTTCGAAACAGTAAAAGATGAGGTGGAAGCCCAACTTATAGCCCGCAAAAAAGTAGAAATGGTAAAAGACACTGTTGCTGCCGAATTAGCAAACAATAGTAATATGCGCGCAGTGGCACAAAAATTTGGTGCTGCTTTAACAGATAGTGCTAGTCTTACTTTCAATGGAGACCAATATCAAAATAGAGGAATCGAGAACGTGGCTATACCTGCTGTTTTTGCTGCAACCCCTAACCAACCTACCATCGTTTTAGGAAACAATAACGCTTACCTAATAAATATGTATTCTACTACTCCTGCTGGTGAACCATCGGCAACGTTAGATGCGGCAAGAAGCGCAGTAAGAACTGCTCTATTAGGAAGAGGTAGAAGCACTAACGACATCTTTAAGGGATTTACACAATCTGCTGATATTTTAGACCAACGTAATATTTTTTATAACTAATAGATAATATTATTACATACTAAATAGCCCCCTTTTACATAATTGGGGGCTTTTTTATTGCTAGTTTTTTATCGATTGTTGCTGTTGTATATGATTTGGAATTTTATTTCTTGAAAAATAACGTTCAGTTAAAATTTTTACTATCTTCGCGACTGAAAATTAGATGAATTAAAAATTAGAATATTGTTGCATTTGCAACTTGAATTTACTAGTTGATTTAAGTTTGAAGAAATAATAATAAAGAATTAATAATCATAAACCATTGTAATATGAAACAGATAGCCACTTTGTTAATCCTTTTCTCGGCCCTTTTTCTTTTCACCTCTTGTGATTCAGAATCGACAAAAAAACTTTTAAGTTCCGATAATTTTTCGAATGGAAAAGCGGGCGAAGTACTTGTAGTTATTAACACTTCAAAATGGTTGGAGGCACAAAAAGATACCCTGTATGATTTTTTTGAACAACCACAGCGCGGTTTAAGTCAAGATGAACAGATGTTTGATGTGCTCCTTTTTAACGATCCCGATTTTGATGCTTTTTTTCAACGCCATCGTGCCATTGTTGAGTTTAATGTAGATGATAAATATGGCGCAACAACGTTGTCGATTAGCGATGATGTATGGTCGCAGCCACAAATATATATTGAGATAAATGGGAATAATGTAGATAGCTGTATTGCGTTACTCTACCAAAACAAATCTGAAATACTATCGGTACTATATGAAAACGACCTAAAGAGAATTGAGAATTTCTATAATACGATGCCTCAAAAAGAGGTGAAAAAAGCGGTGAAAGAGAAGTTTAATATCAATCTAGCCATCCCAACCCAATATTTTGTAGCTAACACACTCCCTAACTTTATGTGGCTCCGTTATGAAACAGTGCGCAACGACCGTTTTATTATGATTTATAAGGTTCCAATGACTGTTTTAAACAAAGAAAACTGCATTGAGGCTCGTAATACCATAACAAAGCAATATATTCCTGGAGCTGTAGAAGGTGCCTACCCAATTATAGAGCAAGATATTGATGGTTATCCAATTACAAGGCCGATACGTGTAGGGCGCTTCGATGGTTACGAAATGCGTGGATTGTGGAAGTGTGAAGGCGACCACATGGGTGGCCCGTTCTATTCTTTTACTTTCCTAGACCCTTCTGGTGAATATGCCATCACAATAGATGGATTTGTATATGCTCCAGAGGAACGTAAGCGCGATTATCTACGTGAAGTAGAGGCAATTGTAAAATCTTTGAAATAAAATTAACTTAAGAGGGTACGTTTTTCCGATTTTAGGTATTTATATAGTATGGAAAATGACGAATTACGCTCGTTAATTGAGAAATGCCAACAGAATGATAAAAGGTCTCAAAAGAAATTGTATGATCAATTTTCTCCGATGCTTTTCGCTATCTGTTTAAGGTATGCTAATTGTAGAGAAGAGGCAGAAGATTCGTTGATAGATGCTTACCAAAGAATATTTTCAGGGTTAGAATCGTTTCAATTTGTAAATGCCTCGCTATTCGTTTTATGGATAAAAAAGATAACCATAAATCGGGCACTTTACAATTACCACAGAAACAAAGAGCATATTCATCATTCAGAAATAGATGATGAGATTATGAATTTGAACAGGACCGACACCAACACCGCTAGCGCGCTAGCCATTGATGCTCAATTCTTCTTGGGATTAATTCAGCAACTCCCTCAATGGGCATCTACTATTATTAATTTAATGGTAATTGATGATTACTCAACAAAGGAGGTGGCACAAATGCTCAACATCACAGTACCAACAGCGCGCAGCCGCTTATCAAAAGCGCGTGCTCTGTTAAAAAGTAAAGTGGAAACAATTGCCAATATTTAATATTGAAGAAAATGAAAGATATTGATCTTAAGAAATTATTAGAAAACTATAGCGAGGCTCCCCCCACACGTTGTTGGGATGCAGTGGAAAAAGGGCTCGAAGCGATGGCACAGGCAGGAGGTACAGCCGCTGCTTCATCAGCCGCCTCTTCATCATCAACCGCTACTACAGCCGTTGCAACAAAGTCGTCGTCTCTGTTAACGGGAATATTCGGTTCAGCCACCAATGCTATCATCGTAGCCACTACTACCGTAGCTATTGCTTTAGCCACCGTTGCTACTATTGTTGTTATGCAAAATAATGAGCATACCCCACCATCTACTGCTCAAAATAGTGAGCCAGCTATTGTTGAAGTAGACACAACTAGCACCCTATTAGTTATTGAAAATGTGCAAGAAACGGAGCCAAGCCCAGCAGAAGTTGCACAACATGAGGAACAATCTAGTCGCACTACACCTGCGGAAGTAGCACAAGTGCCACCAGTCGAAATAGCACTTCCTGAAACTTCCCCTACGCCAGAACCAACGCCTGCCCCAGTGCAAGAAACGCCAATAACGCCCACTCCTACCACTCCACTGGCGCCAAAAACAGAAACTCCCCCAACACCAGTTACTCCCACCCCTGTAGCTCCAACCGCGCCAATAAAAGAAGAGCCTACACCAGTAGACCCGCTAGTGGTAGACCAACATTTACCAATGTACGAACCCATAAAATTATCAATCCCTAATATCTTTACCCCTAATGGCGATTTTTATAATGAAGCGTTTGTTATAGACGGGCTAGAGAAGTGTGAAAACGCACAGCTAGCTGTACGAGCCAAAAATGGACAGATTGTTTTTCAATCGGAGAATTACGAAAATAATTGGAATGGCGAAAATTGCCCCGATGGAACATATAGCTTTATTTTAATATATACGCACGAGGGACGAGAAAATAGAATAACAGGAAAAGTTATTTTAAAACGGTAATATTGTTTTATGGGGACTTCTAAAAATTGCTTTGCCCAGATTTGAGATATTGAGTAGATTTTTCTTATTTTTTGAAGAGCATAGCCTGCTATGTGATGATAAAAATGAGGAAAAGATGCCAATATATCGCTCAAAGATGGATAAAACAGAGGTTTTTTACTGTATAAATGATTATTATAAAATCAATGGAGACTTATTAGATGTCCCCTTATATCCGTTTCCTGTGTAACTTTACCTTACGAATTTAAAAGTTCCACCAAGTGAATAGCTGTAATGTTTTTATTAGTGGAAGCTAGGTATGCATTAATGTGTTGTATGCAATGTATGTCGGTACTCACAATGTACTGTGCCCCTTGCAAGTCGGCGTCATTTACAATAATTTCTATCATTTTATCGTAAAGGGGAGGGTTTTCAACGGCAAAACGGCCATTTCCAGAGCAGCAATGATGTGTTAAATTGGTGTTTAACAGCGTAATCCCCTCAGTGTTCGAGAGTAAAATTTCAGGCTCGTTTTTTAGCTGATATAAGTTTCTGGCAGAACATGATTTATAATAATACACACGGTGATTAAACCTGTTATTGAGCGTATTGATCCGTTTTACATTAACAATATAATCAGAAATTTCAAAAATGTTTTGAACAAATAGATTCAATAGTCTAACTTCTACAGTGTTAGATAACAATTCTTTGGCATACTTTTTAATGTAACCGGCACAAGCCGCGGTAGGAGTAATAATAGGCACAGGGTCTCTTTCGCGCAAATCTGTGCCAAACTCAAATATCATTTTATTAAGTAGCTCCTGTGCCATTTCGGTTTGCCCTTCCATGTAAAATTCTCTTCCACAACATGTTTGTTCAGGTATATAGTTAATCTCATCGCCTACTTTTTCGAGTAGTGATACAAAATGGTACACTATTTCTGGAGAATACATATCCATGCAACATGGAACAAAAATGTTAACTTTTTTCATTTATAATATTATTTATATTGTTGGCTATTAATTTTTTAGTTTCTTCAAAATCTACAACATGCCCCACCTCTTTAGCAATAGAAGTAACGGCTCTGTTGGCTAATCCGCAAGGATTAATGTAGGTAAAATAGTCGAGGTTGGTATTTACATTCAGCGCAAACCCATGCATCGTAATAAATCGTGAGGCGCGCACTCCAATGGCAGCTATTTTTCGAGCTGTGGGGAGTTGTGCATCAATCCAAACCCCTGTGGCGTGCTCCATTCGCGAGCTACTAATACCGTAGTGCAGCAATGTTTGAATAATGGCCTCTTCCAAAAGAAACACGTACTCTTTAAGTGAGATTTTATAGTGCTCTAAATCAATAATAGGGTAGCCCACAAGCTGCCCAGGTCCGTGGTAGGTGATATCGCCACCGCGGTCAATCTTGAAAAATTGCGCCCCAATTTTGTGCAACATCTCCTCTCGAATAAGTAGATTTTCTTCTTGCCCATTTCTCCCTAATGTATACACGTGTTCGTGCTCGCAAAGAAACAGCGTGTTGAGGTACTCGGTGCTCTCCTTGAGCCGCTTTGCCTCTATTAATTTTTGGAAATGCAACTCTTGTTGTTCCCAAGCTGTTTTATATGGTATACTGTTCCAATCAATTATATTCATCTCTATATGTAGTATTATACTGCCCTTCGTCTGGCGGTAGTGCTTGTTATTTTCCTAGCAGTTGGAACATATTCTTTTTATAGGCTTCTACACCAGGTTGATCGAAAGGGTTTACATTAAGCATGTAACACGATAATGCACATGTAAACTCGAAGAAATAGATAAGTTCTCCGAGTGTCTCTTCCTCTATTATTGGAATTGTGAGGCGTAGGTTAGGCACTTCCCCTTCTAAATGTGCGCGGCGCGTTCCCTCCTCCGCAATTTGGTTAATTGTAGTTATGGTATTGCTTTGTAAATAATTGAGACCATCAATGTTCTTCTCATCGAATGGTATATTGAGTGTTTTATGAGATTGAGATACAGAGAGTATGGTTTCAAACATCAATCGTTCCCCCTCTTGTACATATTGCCCTAATGAGTGTAGGTCGGTAGAGAATGTGGCACCAACAGGAAAAATGCCTTTTCCCTCTTTCCCCTCGCTCTCTCCAAACAGTTGTTTGAACCATTCAATGAAGTAGAAAAGTTGTGGCTCGTAAGCCACGAGCATCTCCAACTTTTTGCCAGAACTATACAATAGATTCCGCATCCAGGCATATTGCATAGCGATATTGGTTTCTAATGTTTTGTTCTCCATGAGATGTTGGGTCATAGTAGTAGCCCCTTCTATTAATTTGTTAATGTTAAACCCTGCGGTTGCAATAGGGAGTAACCCAACGGGCGATAATACCGAAT
>CAYJOY010000017.1:8197-13607 GCA_964371885.1 uncultured Lentimicrobiaceae bacterium
AATATTATCTTCAATAACAAAGGTGGTGTAGTTTTCGGTGTTGGCGAGCTCTTTTAAGGCGCCACGTTCTTTATCGGTAATGGCAACAATCCTTTTTTGAGCCTCTGTTTTTCCATATTTTTTCTCGCAATGCTCTTTCAAAATCCTAAAAGCAATGGCAGGTTCGGTAGTAGTTCCAGATTTAGAGATTACAATAATAGAATACGATTTATGATTAAGCATTTCAACGAGTTGCGCATGGTAATCTTCGCTAAACGAGTTGCCAGCATATACAATGGTAGGGTAATTTTGGTTAGGAAGTAGGTTTTTAAATGGATTTTCGAGTGCATCAATTACGGCACGTGCCCCTAAATAAGAGCCTCCAATGCCAATAACTACTACGACCTCCGATTGTGCCTGAAGTCGTGCAGCAGTGCTGTTGATCTCTTGTAGAAATTCAGGAGTAATGTTTTCAGCTAAATGGAGCCAGCCGAGAAAATCGTTTCCTCGTCCGCTTTGAGAACAGAGGGTTTCGTATGCCTGCTGTATTGTAGCCTTCGCTTCCTCAGATTGGGTATTGATAAATGAGATTCCGTGCTCGTTATAAAATTGGGTTTTAATATTTGCCATAGTTTTGTTTTATTAGTTTTGAACCGACAAAAGTACAAAAAAGAGTTTAATTATACATTGCCGATAATGTTTGTTACTATAAATTATCTCTAAAATCTTGTTTCATATCTAATTTTAAATCTTTAAGGGCAGGAGCCTTCACATTAATGGTGAAATTCCACCCTTTTCTGTACCCGAATGGGATCCAATGGAAGCGCATTTCCCAGCAGTGTAGGTCGCGATACACATCGAAAGAGGTGTAGGAGAATTGTTTGCTCTGGAAGTCGTAGCCCGTGGTAAATCCAATTTTCCATTTTTTGGTAACGTTAAAATCCCCCGTAATGTTAAGGGTTTGAATAATTGTACTTTCGTATGCTTTCGGGTCGGCATTAGTATAAAAAAGGATATTGTCGTAAGTGCTTAAAGCAAAGGTGTAGTTAATCACAAAATTCCAAGGATTGCTAAAATCGGGACGCTGGTAATTGGTGTTAAGTGGATTCGTTAACGTGTTAGTTGTGGAGTTAGGGTCGTTTGTATTGGGGATTTCTTGAGTTTTTTTCTTTTTATTAGAGAATAAATCTTTGTTAATACGAAGGTTTAAGCCAATATTCAAATCGGAGTTGGAGAGACGTAGGGCTCTTTCGTTTACTTTTAGTTCTGTTTGGTTAACGCGTCTTCCATTTTCATTTAATATATATGGATCAAGTAAGAATCGGAAGGTTATATCGAACATTTTAGCAATTTGTGTTCTTCCAGATATGGTGAGCGGTTTCCATTGCAACGAGTCGGCGGCAAAGTCGTAACCACTCGAGAATGAGACATTGTCGAAAATGGAAATTTTTTGTGTCCCCGTAATGGTATCTTTTTTTGAATTCACTTTTATTTCTAAATTGTTGTTTAGTGCGAAGTTAACAGAGGCTTGCGTACTGTTGTTTACCCCGCCATAAGTCGACCCTTCGAAGAAGGAGTAACTTACCTCTTCGCCAGTAATGGTATTGAAGTAGGTGCCGTAGGTGTTGTTCCCAAAGTTAGGAATGTATTGGAAATTTAAATCGGGAGAGAGGACATGTCTAATAGCTTTGAGCCCCCCTTTCTTGAAAGCGTAGGTGAAGTACACCTTGGTAGTTAACGAGGAGGTAGCTGTTAATTCGTGTAATGCCTTAAAGTTACGATGGAAAATATTCTCCACACTGCCAATATTAGTTTCTTCATCTACAGTGAAATTTTTTGTAATAGATTGCAAATACCACTTCTCATTAAAAGTAATGTTAGTATTCCAGTTGAGTTGCTTTGCAATTTTTATAGGAATCGTAATTGGGATGGAATGTCGCATCCCTATTTCTGCCTCATCCCACGTTTCGGGTTTGAAAAATAACGAATCACTCCCCTCTATTTCGGTAGATAATTGCGACGACCAACGCATAGAAATGTTATCGTACCATTTCAAATTTCCCGATTTCCCTTTCTTTCTAAAAGGGTAAAATTGATTTACCGACATGCTAATGTCAGGTAAAGTCATCGTTACATTATTGGTAACCGTACTTTGTGAGTAACCAACCGCCGCAGCGAAGAAGAATACATTTTTAGCATTAGTGGCAAAGGTTAATGTAGAGGAGTATTGGTTCGATAAATAGTCGCTGGTTGAAGATAAATTGTATTGGTTGTAGGAGCTACTGACCACATTTACCAATGCTGAAAACCTAGTGTTGGGATGTGATTTAGCATCTTGTTGATGCGACCAATATATTTTATAATCGTTAGAGGTACTGTAGTCGTCGGTATATTTTTGTCCGAAAATATTACGAGCATAGCTCAAATTAACCGTCCCTTTGCACATATATCGCACTACATAGTTCGAATTTGCCTTTACGGCAAAACTCCCTCTGGTAAAAACGTCGGCCAATAACATAAGGTCTACATTATCGCTAATGCCAAAGTAAAACCCTCCATCTTGTAGATAAAAACCCTGGCTACTTTCACCAATACTAGGGATTACAAACCCCGATGCGCGCCCTTTTTTTAGCGGGAAATAGCCAAAAGGGATGGCTAAAAAGGTAGGAATTTCCCCAAAACTTAGGTAAGCAGGGCCAGTTATAATTTTTTCGTCTTGTATAAATTTCGCTTTCTTGAATCGAATCTGAAAGTGAGGGCAATCTAAATCGCAGGTAGTATATTGCCCATGGGCAATATAAGAGGTGCTGTCGTTAATCCGTTTTACATACTTCCCATGAATGTTTCCTTCGGCTTCGTTGGTAATAACATTCACAATTTTTGCCTTATTAGTGGTAAAATTGTATTTAATTTCTTGTACACGAATGGTGGAGTTGTCGACAGTAAAAATAGGCTTCCCTTCGGTTACCCCTTGCTCGTTGGCAATACCAGAGGCCGATAACTCATTAGTGAGGAAGCTAAGTTCAATATAATCCGCTTCCAAATTCATATCCTCGTACTTGGTAGTGGCTGTTTTAAAAAGGATCGATTTTTTACTATTAAGGTCTACATATAGCGAATCGGCGCATTGGTAAATTACAGGCTTTTCTACCGCATCTGGGGAGATTTTCTTGGTGGAAACGACAGAATCGGCGGGGAGTTTTGGTGATATTGTATCGCTGAGAAGAGTGTCAGAAGTAGAAATCGTAGTTTTGGCAATCGAATCGCTTATTGACTGCGCTCGTAGCGATGGCGTTATTGTATTGCTAGCCAAAAAGATAAATAGTACTGAAAGATATAAACAATACTTTTTCAATATTTTTTTTCCTAATGCCATTAATCAATAAAAAGTTTACCTATTTTTGTAAAAATAAGCTACAAAAATACGAAAAAAAATGAAGCTATGATGAGAATAATCCTATTTTTATGTTTTGCAATCATAATCACTTGTCCTACAGTTGGTTTTTCACAATCAAAAGATAAAGTACACAAAATTGTAATTGATGCGGGCCATGGTGGTTCTACCCCTGGTTGTATCGGAAAATTGAGCAAAGAGAAAGATGTTACTTTATCGGTAGCCCTAAAGTTGGGGGCACTTATTGAAGAGCACATGAAAGAGGTGAAAACCATCTATACTCGTAAAACAGATATTGCAGTGGAGTTGTATAAACGTGCGGAGATTGCGAATACCAATCACGCCGACCTTTTTATCTCCATTCACTGTAATGCTGCCGAAAACAAAGCAGCCCATGGTGTAGAAACATGGGTAATGGGGCTCGATAAATCTGCCGCTAGTATTGCTGTGGCAAAAAAAGAGAATGCGGAAATCTTATTAGAGAAAGATTATCAAGAGAAATACGATGGCTACGACCCAAATTCGCCAGAAGCGAATATAATCTTCTCCATGTACTCTTCTGCATATCTTAAAAATTCAGCAATAATTGCTTCTAAAGTACAAAACAATTTAGTGAAAAATTCTCAATTAACCGATCGCTCGGTGCGTCAAGCAGGTTTTTGGGTGCTGTATAAAGTGGCAATGCCAAGTATTTTAATAGAACTCGGCTTCCTGTCGAATGCCGTTGAAGAGAAATTCTTAATTAAAGAATCGACACAAAATATGATGGCCATTTCTATATATAATGCTATTGTAGAATATAAAAATCAACTAGAAGGGACCAGCTATTCTACGTTATCGTTGAGTGGTACAAAAATAAAAGCCCCTGAAGTAAAAGAAGAGGAACCAGCAGCTCCAGTAGTTGAAACGCCAGCAGCTCAGTCTGTTAATGGAGTAACTTTCAGAGTGCAAATAGCCTCTTCAAAAGAAAACTTAAATGTAAACGATGCGCGATTTAGTAAAGCAACCAAGGTAATGAAGCATTTTGAAGGTAACCTATATAAGTTTACCTCTGGCAATGAAGCTACTTTTGCAGCAGCACAAGCGATACAACAAAGTTTAAAAGCGCACTTCCCCGATTGTTTTATTGTTGCATTTAAAGATAATAAGAAAATACCAGTGAGTGAGGCTCGCAAATTAAGCGAAAATCAATAGTAGAAAGCCGCACTGATTTATTTAAGCTGTTTCCACCCGACTTTGTGCCAGCATTAATCTTTTCACAAAAGGACGTGTTATTATTTGAGGGTGGGGGAGTGTTAGCCGCTCGGTGGCAACTGTTACATTGTCGTATGTTAAAATATCGAGATCTATAACCCGCGATTGGTATTGAGGCTTCCCGTTAATAATGGTGCTTTTATGACTTCTCCCTAGCTGTTTTTCAATATTTTGCAGAAAATCTAGCAGCGCAATGGGGGTGAGTGCCGTGCTTATAGTAACTACTTTGTTTAAGAATGGAGGTGCCACAAAGCCAATGGCTTCTGTTTCGATAGTTTCCGACTGTGCCATCAAGATTGCATACTGTGCTATTTTTATAATTGCTTGCTCTATAGCATTTTCTCTATCTCCTAGGTTGCTCCCTAGCGATATTTGTGCCGTGTGTGCTGCCATCTTTAGCTTTTAGAAACGGTGAACTGCGAATTTTCGAATGCGAGAATTGTTACCTCTTCCCCTCTTTCTATATATCCCGATTCGGCAACCGCGTCTAATATCTCACCCTCTACCTCTATTCTACCGCCAGGTCGAAGAATGGTAACGGTTTTTGCTGTTTTTCCTACATACTGAAAGAGGGTGGCATCTTGCGATATGTACCCCTCTTTTTTACTCATTTCGGTGTTGAGTGCAATATGCCCAAACGAAAATTGGGTGTCGCTAATCAGCTTTTTAGCTAGCCAGATAGTCCCAATAAAACCTACAAACAATGAGATGAGCACCACGGCAGTCCGTTTAATAATATCGGAAGGAACTGTTAGCGAAAAGTCGAACCCAATATTGGCAATA
>CAYJOY010000017.1:13617-13855 GCA_964371885.1 uncultured Lentimicrobiaceae bacterium
GATTATCCCTACAAAAAAGAGGGCAATTTCCCAGTATTCGGCAAGACCATGAAGGTAAAAAGGGGCAAAGTAGAGAATGGCAGCGGTTAATGCGGCTATAATAGGGAAGCCAACGCCTGGGGTTTGAAGTTCGAAATAGATACCCCCCATTATAACCATAATAAGCAACCCACTTACTACGGGGTTCATAAGAAAGAGGATAATCCTATCTATCCACGAGAGTTCTTGTTCTATTAAC
>CAYJOY010000017.1:13892-16794 GCA_964371885.1 uncultured Lentimicrobiaceae bacterium
AATTGATGCGTAATAGCCTCATCGGTGGTGAAAGTGAGCACTTTGCCGCTGTCAATAATCCCTTCAATGTATATGTCGGGATCTACCATTGCTTGTGCAATATCGGGGTTACGCCCGTTGGCAATGGCGGTGGAGCGCATGAGTGAGCGCATGTACGACTGGTACTTATCGGGGAGCACTTCTCCGGTTTGGTTAACAACCGAAGCTGCTCCAATACTCGCCCCTGGCGACATATAAATGCTATCGCACGCAATAGAGATGAGTGCTCCAGCCGAGGCGGCGTTCACATCTGTAAAAGCATATATTGGTGTTTCCGATTTTAAGAGCAATGTTCTAATTTCGTCGGCGGCCTCCAGTTCGCCACCAAAGGTGTTGATATGGAGAATAATAAGATCTGCATTGGAACTTTTAGCCTCTTCTAATGCTAATTCAACCCGCTCTTTGGCAGGCGATGCAATGGCTTCGTCAATCTTAAAGGAAAATACTTTTGTTTGCGAATGCCCTATTAATGTATATAATAAGAGTGCAAATAAGAAGATTAGCTTTCTATTCATAATTTTATAGTTTTCAAATTTCAATTAAAGTACACATTAAATAATTACTTTCCCCATATATAACTCGTTACCACTCAAAGCTCACCACTCAAAGCTCACTGCTGCTCAAAACCTTGCGAACTAATTTCAAACTGGCAATTGTCGTTAGTAATAAGCTGGTAACCAGCCGATGGTTCGGTAACATATCCAATAACTGAAATTTCGCTCACCCCTTTTATCTTCTCATAATCGTCTTGCGATATGGTAAACAAGAGTTCGTAATCTTCGCCCCCATTAAGCGCAATGGTGGTTCCCACAAGATTTATTGATTTTAGCGTTTCGAAAGTGTGTGTATCTATTGGCATTTTGTTTTCGTGGATAGTTCCCCCAACTTGCGAGGCTTTGCCAATATGCATTAATCCATCGGCAAGGCCATTGTTTAAAATGATCATAGCCGTTGGAATAACGTTTTGTTTCTTGAGAATTTCAAGAATATCGAGACGAGGCTCAGGTTTTAGAAATCGTTCTAAGATATAGTCGTAGCCTTCTAAGTTAGGCTGGCTTTCGGGGTTGGCTAAAAAGATTTGTTTCTCTCTTTCAAGGAGTAACATTCCTGTATAGGCACTTCCTAAATCGCCGGTTAAGCATATCAGGTCGTTTTCTTTAGCGCCATTTCGGGTAACTAGTTGTTCTGGTTCTACAAAACCAATGGTGTTGGTGGCAATGGTTAAGCCTGTTGCCGAGGTGTTAATTTCGAGCCCAACCACGTCAACGTTGTGTTTCGATGCGCAATATTTAACCCCAATCATCAACTCTTCGAGTGCATCTAATGAAAAACGGTTAGAGGCAGCTATGTCTATCCTAATTTGAGAAGCGATACCATTCATTGCAAGTATGTCGGAAATAGAGGCTGTAATAATTTTATAGCCGAGATGTTTAAGGGGGAAGTAGCTGAGATCGAAGTCGATATGTTCTAAAAATTGTTTCGAAGCGGTAAGTATCTGTTGGTTCTCTTTAAATTGAAGTACAGCACTGTTGTTTTCTACTCCTATAATGGTAGAGCCATTTTTCGTAACAAATTGGTCTTGTAACCGTTGTATAAGTTCGTATTTGCTAAGTTTTTTTTCCATGCCTTGTTGTGGTTAAATTCTTTTAAATTAAGTTTATAGCAAGATATATCCCTGCATTACCTATTGCCAATGTTTAGTAAAGGATAATGGCTTCGCAGTTTTAATAGCCCTTTATGGTTTGCTGCTATTTAAACAGGAAGTGCGAGGTGATAGAAGTTTTTTTCATTACACTAGTAATTACTTCTGCAAAAAGTGGGGCAATAGAAACTATCTCTATTTTGGAGCATTCTCTTTTTAGAGGTATGCTATCGGTAAGTATGAGTTTATCGATAACAGAGGCTTCAATATTCTCGATACCGTTTCCTGATAGCAACCCATGCACACACATAGCACGAACGGAGAGTGCGCCTGCTTCTTTAAGAGCTTGTGCCGCTTTGCATAATGTGCCACCGGTATCAATCATGTCATCTACAATAATACAGTTTTTACCAGCTACTTCTCCAATAATTTGAAGCGATGCCACCTCGTTTTGGGTCTCGCGTTGCTTAAAACCTATGGCTAAGTCGCAACCTAAAGCATTGGCGTATGTCGATGCTCTTTTCGTACCGCCCGTGTCTGGAGAAACAATGCAAAGATTATTGAGTTTTAGGTTTTTAATATAAGGTACAAACACGTTCGATGCGTATAGGTGATCTACAGGGATTTCGAAAAAACCTTGTATTTGGTCGGCGTGCAGGTCGAGCGTAATAATTCTATTCACACCAGCAGCACTCAATAAGTTAGCCATTAGCTTAGCTCCAATTGAGGTACGCGGCTTGTCTTTTCTGTCTTGTCGTGCATACCCAAAATAAGGGATTACCGCAATAATTTTTTGTGCCGATGCCCGTTTTGCCGCATCTATTAATATAAGCAACTCTATTAAATTATCGGAAGGGGCGCAAGTGGGCTGGATAATAAAAACAAACTTACCTCTAATAGTATCGATGTAATAAGCTTGGATTTCGCCATCTTTAAATTGTTTTACTTCCACATCTAAGAGCTCCATCTGAAGACATTCAGAGATTTTTTTCGATAATTCGGGATGTGCTCTGCCAGATACAAGCGACATCTCTTCTCTAATGGTTAACATGTTGATTTTTAATTTAATAGGTTTGAATAATTGAACGTGCAAATATACGTTTTTTTTTGAAATTTATTGAATGTTTTTACATTTTTTTTCGATAATTAATTTCCAACAGTTTTCTATGGTGAGTAGGTTTCTATTTTTATTTCGTGGTAACTTCTGCTTACAAAAAAAAC
>CAYJOY010000018.1:0-16165 GCA_964371885.1 uncultured Lentimicrobiaceae bacterium
CTTAGATAGGAATAATGTATTTTCTGAAAATGAATTGGTGTACAGCAACTTAGAAGTTGCCAATACAGCACATGGCGATGAGATGTATGAGAGATACGCAGTGGCAGAAGGAGAGATTGAGATTCCAATCGATGCCGACTTAGGATTAACGCGTATGAGAATTATTTCTGCAACTACATCGCTTAACCTTAACGAGGAAAATGTAAGTTATGCACCATGTGCTAACTTTAACTCTGGCGAGATTGAAGATTATGCATTAAGTATCCTCCCTTCAAGAGAAATTGACCCAGGTTTATCAACACCTATTCACCCACTAACTGATGTAGTTTGCCCTGATGCCAATGGTCATGTGAAAATATTAATGAAAAACTGTGGTACTCAAACATTAACTTTTGATGACATAACTCCTGCCACCGTTACAGCTACTATCTCAGGGCCAGAAAATGGGGTGTTTACAGCTACTGTTAACGATTTAACACTAGCACCTCAAGAAGTTTCTGAGGTTGTTATTTATGATGCTGTGTACACACTGCAAGGAAACTACACTGTTGAAGTAAACCTCGAATATCCAGGAGATCTATATCAAATCAATAATACCTCTCGTTTCGCATTCCGTATAGCAGATGACGACATCCTTTCACCTCCAACAAGATTTACATTCGATACTACGGGCTGGAATGTTGGCGATTTTATTGTACCTTATGGCCATTGGATAATGACTTACGACCAAACTCCTTGGACAATTGACTCGGCAGAAACAGAGAACTTCCCAGATGCGGGGCCAGAACACGATAATACATTATTTAATACCTATCTTCAAGACCCAACGGGTAAGTATGCAGCGGTAGTGGCACAAGGAACACCTAATGCTACACACACATCGGTACTCACAACTCCTTGTTTAAACCTACATTATCGTGATGAATTCCCTGTAGAGGTATCTTATTTTGAGCATATTTTCGGACATGCTGATGCTTCTGTTGATCTTAGAGTATCTGTAGGTTCAGGTACCGATTATCAGATTATTGAGCAAGTTGCAGGACCTACTAAAGAGGCTACATCCGATATTTATTTAAAACACACCTTACCACTAGATGTAACAGGCAAAATAGATAGAGTAGGTAGAATTAGATTCGAAGTGCTTAATAGAACAGGCTCTTCAACGAGACCTATAGATGTGGCTATTGATGATATTGCAGTGGCAAACACTGTGCCAGATGCGGGGGTAGTAAGCTTTGTATATCCTCAGAATTGTGGAACAGGAATAAACGATACGCTAAAAAGAGGCGATACTATTCGTCCTATAATTTTGATAAGAAACCACTCCCTTGTTCCATTAACTGAAATTAGAGTACATTGTGAAATGCGCTATCCAGGTGGCGAATTAGTAACACTAACCGAAAATTGGAATGGTACATTGATGCCTAACGGAGAAATGGAATTTGAGTTCATCTCGTATTTCGTAATTCCTCAACTTAACTACATATCACGTGTCGATTTCCAAGCTTATACAGAGCTCCCTCTGTTCAACCCTGATAAAGACCCATTGAACGACCGCAAAAACTCGCAACCATGTGCTACTGTTGACATCTCAGACTATGAAGATCAGTACGTAAATGGAGTTTTCTTAGGACAAAACGAGCCTAACCCAGCGGTTACCTCCACAATGATACCATACGTAGTGCCAGAAGCAGGAAAAGCAGCTATTGAAATATATACTGTACAAGGACAATTGCTACATAGAGAAGAGTTCACAACTGAGGCTGGAGAACAGTACTATGACTTTAATACAATGCAGTTAAGTGCGGGTATTTATATGTATACTTTCATCTATAATGATGTTAAATTAACGAAGAAAATGATAATTGGTCAGTAGTTCCGAAATAATATGTAATTTCGCGGCTTAATTTTAGACCAATGATTTTAGTAAAAGACAAAGTCGCGATTACCTACAAAAATTCGCAATATACTTATAACCAATTAGTAAAATATTCTAAAGCTTATGGAGAGATGTTCAGCAATAGTGCTGAGCATCTCTCTAAAGTTTTAATATTTGCAGACAATTGTCCCGAATACTTCTTTGCAACGTATGGAGCCCTGTATGCAAATGCAATAGTTTTGCCTGTAGATGTATCTTTGAACAAGAAAGAACTTGCTTACATCATTAATGATTCAAAACCAGAAATCATTTTTACCATGCAAAGTAAAAAAGCGTTTGTTCAGGAAACTTTAGACGCAATAGAGCCTTACCAAAATGTCATACTTGTAGCAGAGGATATTGATCTTTCTAATCTTGATAGCTATTCTGTAGAGAATTTTAACATTGAAGATCCAGAGCGAACTCTTGCTATTTTATATACCTCTGGCACAACGGGTGCCCCTAAAGGGGTAATGCTTTCAATGCGTAATATAAAGCACAATATGGAGGCAGTTTCAGATTTTATCCCCATTTTTAATGTTAATACAAGTGTGATGGTGCTCCTTCCATTGCACCACTCTCTCCCCTTGATAGGTACCATGTTCGTAACCATGTACTCTGGGGCTACTGCGCATATCGCTGAAGGATTAAATGCCGATGCGATCCTGAAAACACTAAATGAAGGAAAAGTTCATAATCTTATTGGAGTTCCTCGTCTCTACGAAACATTAGCGAAAGGGGTAATGACTAAAATAAATTCTAGCTTTGCTGCTAAAATGATGTATGGGTTGGCTGGGTTAATAGGAAGCCAAAGCTTTTCAAAAATGATTTTCAAGTCTGTTCATCAGAAATTCGGAGGTCATCTTAAATATTTAGTGTGTGGTGGCGCAGCGCTCCCCGATAATGTAGCTAAGGTATTCAAAACATTAGGATTTGAAGTATTGGTTGGATATGGTTTGACAGAGTGTGCCCCCATGATTTCGTTTACCCGCCCGGGAGAAGTGAAAGTGGGTTACTCTGGAAGGTTAATTCATGATATGGACTTGAAAATTGATCCAGAAACGGGAGAAATAGCAGTAAAAGGGCCGAACGTAATGCAAGGGTACTACAATAAACCAGAGGAGACACGCCAAATTCTTAGAGAAGATGGCTGGCTATATACTGGTGATATAGGTACATTGGATAAATACGGTCTGAAAATTACTGGAAGAATAAAAGAAATAATAGTTACTTCTAATGGTAAAAATATAAATCCTGTAGAAATTGAGCACGAAATCATGGAGAAATCTGCCTTTATGAAAGAGGTAGCTGTATTTTTACACGATGATAAACTCCATGCTGTGGTGTATCCAGATATGGGTTTTGTTCGCCTTGAGACTGATGCAACGCTAGAAGATCTTATAAAAGAAGAGATCATGACATATAACAGTAATGCCATGTCGTACAAAAAAATAATGCAGTATCACATCTCGTCTGAAGAGTTGCCCAAAACAAAATTAGGGAAAACACAACGCTTTAAACTAGAAGAGTTCGTGTCGAAAAAAGAGCGTGTAAAGGAAAAGGAAGACCTGTCTGATAAATCGCAATATTATATATTACTAAAAGAATTTATTGAGAAAGAAACAGGGTCAAGAGCGAATGAGAATGATCATCTAGAAATAGATTTGAACATTGATTCACTGGGAAGAATTTCTTTAATATCCTTTATAGAAACCTCTTTTGGGGTAGAAATTCCAGAATATTTATTGGATGAATTCTGTACTTTAAAAAAATTGGCAGATCATATTGAGAAAAATGCCACTACATGTAATGAAGGCGGTATGTCGTGGAAAGAAATTTTACACGATGAACGTCCAAAGAATTTCGATATGCCTAAATCTGGTTTTATCCATTGGTTTATGGTTCATTTCATGAAGATGTTTTTTAATGTTTTCTACAGATTTAGAAGCACAGGAAAAGAGAATCTCCCTACCGAGCCTACTATCATAATTGGTAACCACCGAAGTGGTTTCGATGGTGTATTAGTAATGGCAAAACTAAACTGGGCTTGGGCAAAAGACATCTATTTCTTTGCTAAGATGAAACACTTTAAATCGAGATGGAGACGCTTTATGGCCAGAAACAATAACACCATTGTAATGGATATTAATCTTAATGTAAAAGAGTCGATGCAAGCCATGGCAGAGGTGTTACGTCAAAAAAAACATGTGGTTATTTTCCCAGAGGGGACGCGTTCGAGAGATAGAAAACTAAAACAGTTCAAAGAAGCATTCGCAATATTAAGTACAGAACTCAATGTTCCTATTCTTCCTGTAATGATAAGAGGGGCAGAAAATGCTACCTACGATTCGTTCCGTTTCCCTAAATTTATGAGCAAAATATCACTTCATTATAGCCCGATTATTAGACCTCAACCTAATGAAACAGCTGAAGAGTTGCGTATAAGAGTGGAAGAACTTTACAGAAAAATGGATAATTAGTTCTTGTAATTTTTAAATATAAAAAAATAATTGTTAACGATTTTTGTTAGTGAATCAAAAAAATAATTAGTATGGATATATCAGTAGTTGCATTCTGCATCCTCAGTGTGTTATCGCTTATAGGTTTTCAGATAGGATTGTGGTTTGTTTTTAAAAAAGCAGGAAAAAAACCATGGTTAAGTCTTATCCCTATTTATAATCATTGGATATGGTTGCAAGTTCTGTCGCGCCCTAAGTGGTGGTTCATTTTTGTGGTGATTCCATACATTTCGTTTTTTATGTTTTTCTTAATGGTATGGAAAACCATACGATTATTCAGAAAAACCAATTTTTTTGAACTTTTTTTTGGAACCCTTTTCTTTATGATTTCTTTACCTTATTATGGGATGTCGAAAAAGGAAACTTTTACGCCTCGCGCCGAACTTCCTAAGTTCGTTAAAAGCAAGGTAAGAGACTGGGTTGACGAAATTCTTTTTGCAGTGGCTGCTGCTTATATTATTCGTACTTTCTTATTCGAGTTTTATGCCATACCAACCTCTTCAATGGAGAGTTCATTAATGGTAGGTGACTATTTAGCAGTGGAGAAAGTGCAGTACGGAGCTCGTATTCCCATGACGCCACTAGCAGTGCCGTTTATTCACCACACCCTTCCGTTTACTCAAAATACAAAATCGTATGTAGAGTGGGTAAACTTCCCATACCTGAAATTTCCTGCGGTTAGGTCGGTTGAAAAAGGGGATAAAGTAGTGTTTAACTACCCCGATGGCGATACTGTAGTGTATGCGCGACAAGCAGAGAGTTATTACGCAATTGTGCGTGAGTTCGAAACCATGTGCAATCCTATGGCCAATAAATCGGAGTTAGCGAATAAATATAAGAATACCTACATCAATTATATTGCCTCGCAATATGGGAGGAATTATGTGCCAGGAAGAGGACGTGAGGTGGTATGGGATCAGTATGAAGTGGGAGCGCGCCCAATTGATAAGCGAGAGAATTATGTAAAACGCTGCGTTGCAACGCCAGGCGATGTGTTAGAAATTATAAATGGTCAGCTCTATATTGATGGAAATGTAGCAGATAACCCAGAGAGAATTCAATACTCATATATGGTAACCGACCCTACAGGAAGAGGTGTTACAAGCAAGAAAAGGGCAGAACTTGACATTAATGAAGAAGATTTTTGGAAAATTAGCAATACATCTACCATTTATTGTTTGAATAAATTTCAAGTAGAAGAGATTGAGAAACTGGGTTTAACTGTTGAACTAACTGTTGAGAAAGAGGGCGATTATAGTAGCCAAGTATTCCCTCACGACCCTCGTTATAGATGGAATAAAGATAATTTTGGACCTCTAACAATTCCTAAGAAAGGGGTTACAGTCTCTATTAATGACTCTACAATTGTATTATACGATAAGATTATTAGAAATTACGAATTGAATACTTTAGAACAACGCGACGGGAAAATATATATTAATGGTGTAGAGGCCACTTCGTACACCTTTAAAATGGATTACTATTTTATGATGGGAGATAACAGGCACAATTCTGCCGACTCCCGTTTTTGGGGCTTTGTTCCAGAAGATCATATTGTAGGTCGTGTTTGGTTTGTATGGCTATCGTTAGATAAGTTCAAAAGCTGGGGCGAAGGCAAAATTCGTTGGGAAAGAATGATGAGATAGACGAACCTTTCGCAATATCTTATCGCTATTGCAACAATACAAGTAAGTGCTCAAGAATCTGTAATGATATAGTTCTTGAGCACTTTTTTTAGATGAAAAAGCCTTTATTGTATGAATTTAATCAATAAAGAGAGTGCTATTTTTTACGTTTGAATGAATCGAATGCGACGCGAGCGGAAAAGATATGGGAATATAATTCCCCTGAAATATTTCCAATATTAGTGAAAGCATAATCGATAAAGATGAAATCTTTAATGCCAACCCCTAGTCCAAGATTGATTTGCATGGAGGTCTTCTTTTCTTGGTCGAAGTCGGTATATTGTTGTAAACTACCGAGACCAGCGCGAATGGCTACTATCTTTTTGTAAGCAAATTCCATTCCAAGGTGAGGGTCTATAGACATAAAATCTGAGGAAATTACAGTATTCCGTCTTCCATCGAAGGTGCAATCGAAGTCGATAGCGAAAGTGGCGTTAAACCCTTTTCCCATTTCGAGATATTTTCCAACTCCAATATTTAATTTAGGAGAGGTTAGCTCCAATGAGTTTTCAGGTATTTCGTTTCCCGTAGCTTCAAGCACGTCAATTACGTCGTTGGTAAGTGTGTAATTCCAAGCGTTAAATGTAGAAGTCGCATCTTTCAGCATAGCACCTACTTGCCACCCTTTGTTTTCGTATTGTAGTCCAAGGTCAAAACCAAAGCCCCACGAGCCAGCAAAGTCGCCGATGGTTCTCCTTATTACTTTGGCATTGGCCCCGAGATACAACCCTTTTACCTTGTTAAAACGGTAGGCGTAACTTAATAGGAATGCATTATCGGCAGCCGAAAAATAAGAGATTCTATCGTAGTTAATATTGCCTTGATTATCTATTAGTTCGGTGGTATTCATGATATTATCAACTCCAAATCGTAAGTACGATATTGCAATTGAAGAGTTGCTATCAATCTTGTAGGCAACGGCGGCATAGTCGTATTTAGCAATGCCTGCAAAATATTCGGCGTGCATAAAGCTTGCTTGTATTTTCTTTTCCATACGGGCTAACCCGGCAGGATTCCAGTATCCGGAGGTAACATCGTTGGAGATAGCAGTCATGGTTTTGGCCATGGCAAAGGCACGCGCATCAACGCCAAGGTCTAAGAATTCGTTGCTGTATTTTCCCGTCTGGGCAATAAGACCAGCTGTAAATAACAGTGAGACAATGAGTAAAAAAAACTTTTTCAACGGTATTGCGATTAACTAAAGAGAATAACGCACTAATTGACCTTTTATTTTCAGATAGATTAGTTTTCGCATACAGAAATAGCAGCGGCTCCTAATAATGCCACATTGTTTTTAGGGAGAAAAGATTTAAGAATAGGGACTTCCTTTTTGAAGATAAATAGTTTGTGTTTTTCAAAATATTTCTTTAGTGGTTCTAACAGAATATCGCCACATTCAACAGCACCACCCATTAAGAAGAAAGCTTCTGGCGAGGAGAAACATTGTGCGTTGGCCATAGCTATTGCTAGCATATTGGCCGTATAGTCGTATGTTTCCAGTGCGATTGGATCTCCGTCGTTAGCGAGATTGGAAATTTCGCGGAGAGAGATTTCCCCTTTATCTTGATGCTTGTTTTCTCTTTCTGCAATTTCTGCAAAAGTCATTCTAATGCCACGAATAGAGACGTAGGTTTCGAGGCACCCTTCACGCCCGCAGGAGCATTGTCGCCCGCTAGGAATAATAGTGGTATGTCCAAGCTCTCCAGCTACCCCTTCATAGCCATACAACAATTTTCTATCAATAACAATGCCAGACCCTAGCCCAGTGCCGATGGTAAGCATAATGAAGTTGCTGTATTGTTTGGCCCCACCGTAGGTCATTTCTCCGTATGCGGCAGCGTTGGCGTCGTTGTCTACAGCTACTTTGTAAGGCAGTCGCGCCTCTAACATTGCTTTAATGGGAACCTCTGTTCCAAAAGGGAGGTTGAAAGCGGAACTCATCGTACCTTCATAAAAATTACCGCAAGGCGCACCTACGCCAATGCCTTGTAATTCACTAACTTCGTAGTGATCCATCAATTGCAGAATTGCCGAGGCAATATCATCAATAAAAAGCTCTGCACAAGTGTAGTTCGATGTTTTTAAATTTTTTGTTTCTAAGCACTTCCCCTCAGGCGTTATCAAGCCAATGTCGGTATTGGTCCCTCCAATATCAATTCCTATTGTATACATATATTCTTAATTGTCAATAGTTCCTATGTAATTTCCTACTAATCTATCAATAGATGTCCCTTCATCACGAAGGTATATCAATACAGTATACTCGTTGCGTGTTTGCCAGTGCGTTCCTTCTATGTAGGTAATATCTATTACATTGTCGTCGAGTATATGTGCATATTGATAGTTGTAAACCCCTTGCTTTAAATATAATGCGCCTTCCCAATATTTGTTGTTGGGGTTGTAGGTAAGTTTTGCTTCTGGAATAACTCTCCAGTCGGTAAGCTCGCCAAACACATATAAGTCTCCTGTAACGGGAAAATCGCAACGTAATGAGAATATACTTTTTACATAATCTTCGGTGTTTTCACCATCCATATCTGTATTTTCCCAAATACATCTTCCGTAAAGATTAGCAATGGTGTTTTTAAACACGGTAAACGGGTTGGCGATGTCTTCTAAAATAATCACCACGTTAGTATCTCGTATGTAGGTAGAAGAGGCAATTCCAGTAGCGGGGAATTTTAGCGACCTAGTATCGAAAAATCGAAACTCCGACCCTCCATAGAAAACGTTCTTGTTTAAGGTGTTATATCTAAAACTTAACTCCCCTGGTTGGCTGGTGTAGTGAGTAAGCCCCGTAATGGCATTGTCCCAACGGCCATTTTGTAAAATAGTAGCATGCAAATACATGGCAGGATTGCGCACATTATAACTCCCTGTAAAAACAGTGAAATCAACCTGCTGTTTAGTGTCTCTGAATTCAACATCTTGAGCCGCAGTTATTTCTCCCTCAATACTCATTACAATAGGCTCTTGGATCATAATTCTACGGGTAAAAATGGGTGTAGATGGGTCGCTGTCGTACACAAAAAGGAGATAGTTGCCCGAAACTTTAGGACGAAGATATTCTGTTGGGAATTGAAGTGTATATTTCATGTATCTCTGAATAGTGTTCCACCCATACACGTAATCGCGAATTTCATCTTCTCCAAAACCATCAAGATACTCTAGCTGATTAAGATCAGATATTTTCCAATCGTGGGTACAATGGATAAGTGTATATTTCAGGTATCGAGAACCTTGCGCTAAATCATCGAATTGTAGGGTGAAATACTCACCGCTATTTAGAGTGATAATAGGAACAGGGTAAAGATCTTCCTTTGTATGTACTTTTACACTTTTAATATCATTGGAGTAAATGATGTTTTCGGTGCTTAAATCTTCGGGGAAATTTTGTGCAACAACAACATTTCCAATGAAGAGAATGGCGAGAAAGAGGAACAATTTTTTCATATAATACTTAGTTTTCATTTAGGATGAATAATCAATTTGCAAAGATATGAATTTTTGTGATGCAATGTAACAATAAAATGTGTAAATTTGCAATTCATTTTAACAATATCATAGCTATGGCGCACGCAGAGACCCCTTTGATGAAACAATACAACCAATTTAAAGCAAAACATCCCGATGCTATCTTGTTGTTTCGGGTTGGCGACTTTTACGAGACGTTTGGCAACGATGCCATTCTGGCGTCTCAAGTATTGGGGATTGTGTTAACAAAACGTGCCAATGGGCAAGCGCAACATATTGAATTAGCGGGTTTCCCACACCATTCCATCGATGCTTACCTTCCAAAATTAGTGCGAGCGGGGTATCGTGTAGCCATTTGCGAACAATTGGAAGATCCGAAGTTAACCAAAACCATTGTTAAACGTGGTGTAACGGAGTTGGTAACCCCAGGAATTTCGATTAACGATAAAGTACTAGAACAAAAAGAGAACAATTTTTTGGCAGCTATCCATTTAACAGAACGGAAATCGGGGATTGCCTTTGTAGATATTTCAACGGGAGAGTTCTATGTAGCAGAGGGCGACGATGTATATTTGGATAAGGTTTTGCAAAATTTTAAACCTGCCGAAATGGTAATACAGAGGGGAAAGCTTCCTTTGTTTAAAGAACGGTTCGATGATAAAATGTTGTTTACCCACTTCGACGATTGGGCGTTTACCGAAGAGTTTACACAAGAGCAACTTACTAAACACTTTCAAACCAATTCGTTAAAAGGTTTTGGGGTCGACGACCTTGCGCTCGGAACTATTGCCGCTGGGGTAGCTTTGCATTATTTATACGATTCGCAGCATCATAAAATACAGCATATAAATAAATTAACGAGAATAGAGGAAGAGCATTATGTATGGTTAGACCGCTTCACTATTCGAAATTTAGAGCTGGTAAATTCTACCAATGAGAATGCCCTAACGTTGCTACAGGTGCTCGACCGAACCATTACCCCAATGGGAGCGCGTATGCTGAGAAAGTGGATAATTCTCCCTCTTAAGGAGAAAACATTAATAGAAGAGCGGCATAAGGTGGTAGATTATTACATGAATCATCTCGATATAATGGAGAAGAAACAGGAGTGCTTTAAGCAGATTGGAGACTTAGAACGACTGGTATCGAAAGTGGCCACCGGACGTATCAACCCGCGTGAGGTATTGCAACTTGCTCGTGCGCTCCGTGGGATAGAAGCATTGAAAGCGACTTGCGAAAAATCGAAGAATGAGGCACTGAAAAAAATTGCCCAACAACTGAATCCCATAACCGTTTTAGCAGAAAAAATAGAAACAGAAATTGCCGATGACCCGCCTGTAGTGATTAATAAAGGTAGAGTTTTCAAAAAAGGGGTAGACCATGAACTTGATGAATTGTCGGACTTAGCCTCTAATAGCAAAGGGATTCTTGCCGATATTCAACAAAGAGAATCGGCAGCAACGGGAATATCTTCTCTTAAAATAGGGTTTAATAATGTTTTTGGATATTATTTAGAAGTAACCAATGTACATAAAGAGCGGGTGCCAGAAGGGTGGATAAGAAAGCAGACTTTAACCAATGCCGAACGTTACATAACCGAAGAGTTGAAGGTTTTAGAACAAAAAATATTAGGGGCCGAGGATAAAATTATAGAAATTGAGTGTAGGTTGTATAACCAGTTTACCATAAGTTTGTTAGACTACATTCCAACGTTTCAGCTTAATGCACGTTTAACCGCACGTTTAGATGTGTTGGCGTGTTTCGCGCAAATATCTACCCAAAATCACTATACGAAACCGCGTTTCGAAAAGGGAAATGCCCTGCATATAATTGGTGGCAGGCACCCCGTAATTGAAAAGAGGATGCAACCTGGTGAGCAATACATTGCCAATGATGTTTATCTCGACAACGATAAGCAACAAATGATGATGATTACTGGACCAAATATGTCGGGTAAATCGGCATTGTTGCGCCAAACAGCGCTCACTGTACTTATGGCACAAATGGGCTGTTTTGTCCCTGCCGAATCGGTAAGAATGGGCATTGTAGATAAGATATTTACCCGTGTGGGCGCCTCCGATAATATCTCTACAGGCGAATCTACTTTTATGGTAGAGATGAATGAAACAGCGAGTATTCTTAATAATATTTCGGACAGAAGTTTAATTTTGTTAGATGAAATAGGGAGGGGAACAAGTACATACGACGGTGTATCGATAGCGTGGTCTATAGCAGAATATCTGCACGAGCATCCTACTCATCGGGCAAAAGTGCTGTTTGCTACCCACTACCACGAACTCAATTTAATGGAACAACAGTTTTCTCGTATTAAAAATTTTCATGTTACAGTAAAAGAAATTAATAATAAGATATTGTTTTTAAGAAAATTAGCAATAGGTGGTAGTGAACATAGCTTTGGGATACATGTGGCGAAAATGGCAGGAATGCCATCGAGGGTGGTGCGACGTGCCGAAGAGGTGCTAGTGCAACTAGAAGCACAGCGCAATAGCACTAATAACGACATGGTGATTACAAAGAAAGAGCCAGAGTATCAGCTGAATATGTTTGCGATAGACGACCCATTGTTAGAAAGTATTAAAGACCAAATTATAAATATAGATATTGATAACCTTACCCCCATTGAAGCGTTAACCCGCTTAAATGAAATTAAAAAGTTGTTGCTCCCACCCAAGAAAAAAATGTAAGGCAAAAAAACTTCCTATTTTCTCCTTAGCTTAACCATATTTCTTGTATAACAACTTGATTAAAATAAGAATTTTTTTTTTAACCGAAGAGAGGTGAAATAATAATTATTAATCAAAACACAAAATTATGCAAGGTTTTTTATACGAGGGTTACACGCTAACCAACATTTTAGGGGCACTAATGGTGCTTTTTGGATTACTTTTATTTAATGAGCTAGGACGAAGAAGTAAGTGGATAGGACTATTCCTATTTGCCCTCGTTCCTATAGTGCTCACCATTTTTGTTTGGCCAACCACTGCTGCTCCTGGTAATGAGTATGGTACAGGCAACTGGTTTAACTGGGTGAAAACTTACTCAGCTTTAGCAGGCTGTTTGGGTTTTATGGCAATACGCTATATTCCCAGCTTAGCCAAGAATAAGTGGGCGCTTATGTTCCCACCAGCCATTTTGGCCATTAACATCCTCGAAGCTGTGCTACGCGATTTTCAAATTTATGGAATGGGACTGGTTGATGGGGGAGTTGTAGATCATCTTTGGACCATGTCGGGTCCATGGAATATTATGAATGGGGTTGCAGGAATCTTAAATATTCTTACCATTTGTGGTTGGGCAGGAATCGTAATTTCTAATAGAAAATCGAAAGATATGCTGTGGCCCGATATGATCTGGATTTGGATAATAGCCTACGATATCTGGAATTTCTCATATACCTATAACTGTATTTCCGACCACTCATTCTATAGTGGTGTTATACTACTTCTATCGTGTACTATTCCTGCTTTTTTTATAAGAAAAGGGGCTTGGCTACAACATCGCGCTAGCACATTAGCACTTTGGATTATGTTTATTATGACCGTTCCGCAGTTTGCAGATTCGGCAGAGTTCAAAATTTCAACCACCCACAACCCCGATGCCTTTATGGCTGTTGCTGCTCTATCACTAGCTGTTAATGCTGGATTAGCTATCTATCAACTTTACAGAATTATTAAACTAAGAAAAAATCCGTTGAAAGATGAGCTTTATAAAGGTACAGCTGCGTATGAAAGTGCGTTACAATAAATGTAGAAGCGTGGTGTTTTAACGTACAACAGTAACCGTTCCATTGTAAACTTTTGATCTTCCTGTTTTTTCAAAAACAACAACTTTATAAACATATACGCCGCCTGTTACCAAATCGCCATGTGCAGTGCCGTCCCAATAACCTTCAAAAGAGTGGGTTTCGAAGAGGAGTTCGCCCTGCCTATTATAAATATACATAGTATACGAGTTAAAGTCGGGGCGATTACATTTTGCTTTAAACACGTCATTCAATCCGTCGTTATTCGGGGTAATCGCATTAGGGAAATAGATGCGGATTCGAGATAACATCTCTACTTTTACAGAAATGGTATCTGTACATCCATATTCCGTAATAGCGGTCAGTAGAGGCATGTATGTTCCCTCCTGTGTGTATATATGAGTTGGATTAATTTCGTGAGAGATTTTATCTTCTGGGTTAGAATAGTCGTCGTCAAAATCCCAAATGTAGGTACATTCATCTACAGAAATAGTATTATTGGTAAACGATACAACTCCTCCTGTTTCTTCATAATACTGACTAGGCGGCGAAGCCGTAAAGTCTGCCATTGGAAGCGGTTTTACCGCAATTGAGATGGTATCTCGAGAAATACAAAGGCGGTTTCCTGAGTATGCGGTAGCGTAATATGCGGTGTCGAAATGAGGTTCCGTAATCATAATATTTCCTTGATGATTAGGGAATTGATCCCATGAAAAATCTGCACTATCCGATACTATGGTTAGCGTAACTTGTTCTCCAAAACATATTATGGTATCGGCAAGTAGCTTAATAACTGGCGATTGAACGATGGTTAGATGAAGCGTAACAATACTATCGCAGCCAATCTCATTGTTGTATTCATATCTATACACACCACTTCTATCTAGTGTTTCGCCATTATAAACAAATGAATCACAGACTGTTTGCGTAATGTTAGTATGCGAAGATTGCTGAATAGTTAGATCTATGATCACCGTACTGTCGCAACCCCATTGGTTAAGAAGATTGAAGGTGTAGATGTCTGATTCGGTCAATACTTCATTATTATAAATAAATGTATCACAGTGTGTTTCGGAGCGTTCTGTTGCGGGAGATGCTTGATTAATAGTTAGATGTAAGGTAACAGCACTGTCGCAATTATGTTGATTTGTGAAAATGTAAGGGTAAACCCCCGACTCGGTTAATGTTTCATTGTTGTAAACGAAAGATTCGCAGGCAGTTTCATGAATTTCTGTTTCCGATGAGGTTAAGATCGTAAAATGTAACGTTACCATACTGTCGCAGCCATGAATGGTTTGGAACGTTTGGATGTAATCTCCAGTTTGATAATAGATTGAATCATTCCAAGTATAAGAATCACAAGCAGAGGTGGTAAATTCAGTCTGTGTAGAATAATTAATTGTTAAATTTAGCATAACAGTGCTGTCGCAGCCGTGAATGGTTTGCAGGAGATGTTCGTAGTTACCGCTTGTAGTGTATGTGGTGCCGTTCCATACTAACGAGTCGCAAGCTACAGAGTCTAATGTTGTAGTAACACTAGTGTTAATGGTTAGGTATAGCGTGTTTGTATCGAGGCAATTGTTGTTTTCTACAATACGTTGGTAGATTCCCGAAAGGGTAAATGTTTCTGCTGTTAAGTTCCAATAATAACTATCGCAAGCCACAATGGTATCCCTGTAGTGAGTCGTGTAGCTCATAATTAAGTTTATGGTAACAAGGCTATCGCAGCCGTGTAGTGTTTGGAAGTGTTGAGTATAGCTTCCTGATGTAGTGTAAATAGAGTCATTCCAAGTAAAAAGGTCGCAAGCTGAAGTGTCAATTTCAGTCAGTTTTGAACTATTTATGGTAAGATGCAAAGTTACGATACTGTCGCATCCTTGAGAAGTTTGGAAGCGCTGGGTATAATTTCCTGTTGAGTTGTAAGTCGAATCGTTCCAAGTGAAGAGGTCGCAAACTAAAGTGTCAATTTCAGCCGTTTTTGAGCTATTTATGGTGAGGTGTAATGTTACAGTGCTATCGCAACCGTGAATTGTTTGGAAGAGTTGAATATAATCTCCTGTTGTGGTATAAATTGAATCATTCCATGTGAAAGAATCGCAAGTAGTGATGGAAATTTCCTCTGTTTCAGAGTTGTAAATTGTTAAATGTAAAGTAACAATACTGTCGGCTCCATGAACGGATTGGAAAATTTGAATGTATGTCCCCGATTCGGAGTATATGGAATCGTTCCATGTGTATGTATCGCAGGCAGTATCAGTAAATTCGGTAAAAATAGAATGGTGGATGGTTAGGTGTAAGGTTACGATACTGTCGCAGCCATCTATAGTTTGAAATTCTTGAGTATAGTCTCCCGTCTCTGTGTAGGTAGAATCATTCCAAGTATATTGGTTAACACCCTCAGCGGTGAACTCGGTGGTAACACTATTATATATAGTTAGATGTAGGGTAACAGTGCTGTCGCAGTTGAGAATGGATGGTAATACTTGAGTATACGCTCCCGTTTGATAATATACACTGTGATTCCAAGTAAAAGAGTCGCATGCGGTTGCAGCAAAGTTGGTGGTTACAGAATTATTGATGGTTAAATGTAGGGTAACTGTGCTATCGCATCCATGAACTGATTGAAGTGTTTGCTCATACTCCCCACTAGTTGCGTATGTGATATCGTTCCATATTAATGAATCGCAAGCAGTTTCGTAGTACTCGTATGTCTGAGAATGGTATATTGTTAACAATAACGTCACGGTACTATCGCAGCCATTCACCGTTTGGAAGTTTTGTGTGTACTCTCCCGATGCGTTGTAAG
>CAYJOY010000019.1:0-16121 GCA_964371885.1 uncultured Lentimicrobiaceae bacterium
GCACTTTTTTTAAGCTTTGCACTTCGCTATAAAGTAGCAAGCCTGCAAAGGCGTTGTTTGGAAAAAATTGGACTATGGTAGAGGTTGAAGCGTGTTCGCGGTGTGCTACTCCAAAAGCGTCATTCACATACATATCGCCTAACGACGCTATTGTTTTTGCGAAATCGTAATCCCCTTTTTCTTCTTCTTCATAAAAACGCAAATTCTCTAAAAGGGCAATGCTTCCCGCAGGCAAGGCATCTATTTTTACCTTAGTTTCTGGATCTAGAATATCGCCTACAAAAATCACCTCTCTCCCTAAAACTGCTGATACAGAAGCGGTTATATGCATCAGCGAAAAATTAGGATTCTTCTTCCCTTTCGGTCTTCCTAAATGCGACATTAAAATGGCAATACCTCCATCATCAACTATACGACTTACGGTATTTTTTGTCCGTTCTATTCGCGTATAGTTAGTTACCTTAAATTTTTCATTCTGCGGCACGTTATAATCTACGCGAATTAATACTTTTTTACCACTAAAAGAAACGTTATCGATTGATTTCATAGCACTTAGATTTAATAAATACAAAGGGCAAATATACAGTAAAAATTGGATTTATGCTACTTACATTTCTGAAATGTAATTTTTTCGTAACCAAAATTTTGCACAATTTTCATTTTATCTTCAATTTTTCGTCATAAAGCCAGTGCATTTTTGCCAACGAAAAAATTAATAAAATTAAAAAGAAAAAATGAAGAGAATTGTATTATTAGGGATACTCGTACTACTATCGGGCTTTGGTACATTATTTGCCACAGAAGTTAGGGGCAAAGTTACCGATGCAAAAACGGGGCAACCTATTGCTTTTGCTATTGTAATGGCAGAGGGGAGCAACATTGGAGCCAATACTAACCAACTAGGGGAGTATTCTTTTCAAGTTCACCCGCATCAATTTCGTGTTGTGGTATCCTATTTTGGATACCAAACGCAATTTATAGAGGTAGATCTTGCAGGGAAAGAGGTATTAGAGTTAAATGTGGCCTTAGAGCTTAGTGTTGCAGAGTTAAGAGGGGTTACTGTAACGGCCGAAAAGAGCAAATCGACCGATGAGGCTGTTATAGAGGTGGTAAAAGAGGCGCAAACGGTAGCATCGGGCGTTTCGAGTGCCACTATTGAAAAAAGCCAAGATAGCGATGCCGCAGAGGTGGTAAAAAGGATTCCTGGCGTTACCTTAATGGATGGGCGATTTATTGTAATACGCGGGTTAACGCAACGTTACAATGCCACTTGGCTCAATCATGGGGTTACTCCAAGTTCGGAGTCGAACTCTCGCGCTTTCTCTTTCGATTTTATCCCAGCAGGGATGATAGAGAGCATTCTAGTATTCAAGAATTTATCGCCCGACATGCCTGCCGACTTTGCGGGTGGTTTTATTAAAATACAAACGAAAGAGATGCCTACACAATCGGGATTTACAGTGGGGTATAACATCGGGTTTAACACTTTATCAACTTTTCGAAATTACAGAACCTACGCTACTGGTGCCGCCGATGTATTAGGGCTTGGTGCTATGAGTAGAAATATCCCAACATCATTCCCTACTAATCTCAACGATGTTGACTTAAATACTGCTACCGAACAGGCAAAGCAACTCCCCAACAACTGGGGTATTAAACAACGCGTAGGGGCACCTAGCCAATCGGTATCGTTCGGATATAGCAATTCTAAAAAGGTGAACAGAAGCAATATTTTCAATTTTAGCTACAGCTACGAAGAGGATGGTTTTACGAATAGCAACAATATGTTTAGTATTTACGACATTGAAAACCAAGAATCTACATATCTAAAAAAATGTAACGACACCACTTTCAATGCCCAAGCTAAAATTAATATGGGTTATAACCTTTCGGCATTTACCCCTTTTGGTAAGTTTCGTTTTAAAAACTTATTTCAGAATGTAGGAACTAACAGAACCGTTTTTAGAGGTGGTGAAGAATTTGTTAATGGCTATATTATTAAAAATCAAGAATTTTTCTATCAAAACAGGTTAATGTACGCGGGGCAACTAGAAGCAGACCACGATATTATTCCTAAACTTTCGAAAATAAATTGGACTTTAGGTTACGGATATACGAATAATAATGAACCCGACAGACGTATTATGGAGAGTTATATGAACACCGATCCGAGCAGTGAATTTTATGGACAATACCGTACCATGGACAACTATGTACGCCGCTATTGGCAAAATTTATCGGAGCATAATGTCTCTTTCCGTCTTGATTATCAGCACAATTTCTATTGGTTAACCTTTAAGAACTTTATTAAAGGGGGATATTACAACGAATACAAAACGCGTAATTTCGATGCTCGCAACTTCACTTACAAAAAAAACAACCTTAGCAACACCCTTCCTACCGAGTACTATTACTACGATTACGAAGAGATGTTCGACCTAGAGTATATGCGTCCCGACGGATTTTATTTAGCAGAAAACACGGGCAAATCTGATTCATATATCTCATCGCGACTTATTAATGCGGGATATGTTTTAGCCAATTTCGACTTCTTTAACGTTAACATTAACGGAGGGGTAAGAATGGAAGCTGCAAACACGAAACTAGACAGTTACGAATCGGATGGAGTACGTCCTGTTAACATTGACAACACTACTATTGATTGGTTTCCATCGGTAAATGCCTCTTACACTATTAAAGAGAAGCATCTGTTGCGCACAGCCTACGCCAAAACCATTAACCGACCCGAATTTAGGGAAATTGCCCCTTATGTTTTCTACGATTTTGAAGCATTTTCTAACTTCGAAGGAAACCCCAATTTACTAGATGCTACCATCCATAATGTAGATTTACGTTACGAATTTTATCCTGAAAGAGGGGAAACCGTGAGTGTAGGGGCATTCTATAAAAAATTCTTCAATCCTATCGAGGTTACCTATTTCGAAGTGGGCGGGCAATACCAATACACTTATATGAATGCGCACGAAGCTTATAGCTATGGAGTAGAAATAGACATTCGCAAGTCGTTAGATTTTATGAAATTAAAGAATTTCAGTTTAGTTTTAAATGCCTCTTTCATTGCTAGTAAAGTTATTTTCCCTGAAGATGAGCTTGTGCAACAAGATCGCCCAATGCAAGGGCAATCGCCATACATTGTTAACGCGGGGTTTTATTACGACAATGAGAAGCTAGACCTATCGTTTAGTGTTTTATACAACGTGCTCGGGAAACGGATTATGGCCATTGGGCAGACCAATCAAAACGCCAACGAGAATATCCCTAACACTTACCTCATGCCTCGCCACTCGTTAGATGTTTTTATTCAAAAGAAATTCGGGAAACTATCGGTGAACTTAGGGGCTAAAAACATATTAAATCAAAAAGAAAAATTTGTACAACTTGGTGAATATAGCGTAGATGGTGAGAGCGTTGTAAACTACGAGCAAACCACAAAACTGATAGAATCGGGAATTCAAATACAAACAGGAATATCATATACATTTTAATAAAGAAAAACAATTTCAAACAACATTTTTAACAAAAAAAAAGAAATGAACACAATGAAAAAAATGAAACTTTGGGCTCTTATCGCCCTCTTCGGATTAGGAACTCTTTCGCAATCTTGCGACCCAGTTGATGACAATCCTATTCCAACCACCACCTCTAATGCAGTACTAGAAGGCGACATTACAGGGAACAGAACTTTGAGTGCCGACACTACTTATCTTTTAAAGGGATTTGTTTACGTTGTTGATGGCGCGCAACTTACTATTCCTGCGGGCACTGTTTTAAGAGGAGACAAAACTTCGAAAGCTACCTTAGTGATAGAAAGAGGGGGTAAAATTTTTGCTAACGGAACCCCTAATGCTCCTGTAGTTTTTACCTCTAACCAAAATGTTGGCCAACGCGACTATGGCGATTGGGGCGGTATTGTAATTTGTGGTAAAGCAAATATTAACACCACTGGTGGAAGTGCAAAAATAGAGGGTGGCCCTCGTTCTGAGTATGGTGGCAACGACGATAACGACAACTCTGGTAGCATTACTTATTGCCGTATTGAGTTTGCAGGTATTGAATACCAAACAGATAATGAAATTAACGGATTAACCATGGGTGGTGTTGGTAAAGGAACCACTATTGAAAACATCCAAGTATCGTTCTGTGGCGACGACTCTTTCGAATGGTTTGGTGGCAATGTAAATTGTAAAAACTTAGTAGCTTTCCGCGGCTGGGACGATGAGTTTGACACAGACGCTGGGTTCACTGGAACCGTGCAGTTTGCTATCGGCTTTAGAGATAAAAATGTAGCCGACAAATCTAAATCGAACGGATTCGAATCTGACAACGATAAAAACGGTACTGAAAACGGTCCAATGAGCAACCCTAAATTCTCGAATGTAACATTATTTGGGCCATACCAATCGGCTAACGATTTCACTTTCGAGCCTACTGGAGGAAACGGAGCTTTCCAAGCGGCTATGCACCTTAAGAAAAACACCAAACTTCAAGTTTACAACTCTGTTTTTGCAGGATGGCCTATTGGTTTATTTATCGACAGTGAAAACACTCAAAACAACGCTACTAACGGCGAACTTACTGTAAAGAACTGCGTTATGACGACTATGAAAGAAAATTTCAAATCAGAATTCGACAATACCTATTTTAATAGAGAAGGTGGAAACAACACCCTTGCAGGAACTATGGCTGAGTTAGGCATAGGTAGCCTTAACTACACTAACCCTCAATTTGTGCTTAACAATGGAAGCTCATTATTAAATGGTGCCGACTTTACAGGAACTACTGGTTTCGAAAATGTATCGTTTGTAGGTGCATTTGGCAATGTAGACTGGACTGCTGGTTGGTGTAACTTCGACCCACAAAACACAGTTTATTAAGCGTTAGCACGACTTTCTTGTCGTAATAACATTTAATTTTTATTAATTTTTCCGGAGAGGGGCATTAGCAATAATGCCTCTCTTTTTACATCATCTCTGCAATCATTACTTTCACCTCTTCGATGGTATAATGGGTAAAGGTAATGTGCCCCATTTTTCGGTTATGCACCGCTTTTGCTTTGCCATAATCGTGAATATACACATTGGCCAAATTTTGTTCTGCTATACGTTGCACTGCCTCTACATGTTGCCCGAGGTAATTCACCATTATGGTAGGTTGTTTTAGAGTGGTTTCGCCCAACGGCATCCCTGTAATAGCACGAACATGTTGTTCGAACTGGCTCGTAACACATCCCTCTATAGAGTAGTGTCCTGAGTTATGAGGTCGTGGTGCCATCTCGTTAAAAAGCACCTCCTCGCCCACCACAAACATCTCAATGGCTAGTGTTCCCACAAAACCAAAGTTAGTCATCATTGTTCTTGCCATGGCTTCTGCCTTTTCGATAATAGTTGCGGCTACAGGGGCTGGGGCAATACTAATAAATAAGATGTTATCTCTATGCGTATTCTGAGTTACGGGCAGTGTGGTCATTTCGCCCGTTATGCTACGCGTTACAATTACACTAATTTCGCAATCGAAAGGGATAAACTTCTCTAGTATACAAGTCTGTTTTTCAGCCAGCAGCATCGCTTCGGGGAGTAGCTCTTCGCTACGGAGCACCACTTGTCCTTTTCCATCGTATCCGCCAGAGCACGTTTTCAAAACGCAAGGGTATCCAAGTGCTTCTAATCCTGTTATTACATCGGCTGGTGTGTGCACGGCGCGGTAAGGGCCACACACGGCACCCGCTTTGCTGGCGGCCTCTTTCTCGCGAAGGCGCTCCTGGGAAAGATATAGTGGCATTTCGCCCTGCGGAATATTATATTTCTCCTTAAATTTCTTAACAGAGGTGTAAGGTACATTCTCAAACTCGTAGGTTACCACATCGCTCTGTTCACAAAGCGCCTCTATGCAACGCTCGTCGTCGTAGGCAGCTACTATCTCTTTATCTGCTATTTGTGCTGCCGGCGACTTGGGGGTAGGGTCTAAAATGGTTACTTTATATCCTAACAGATGTGCCGCTTCGGTCATCATCATTCCTAGTTGTCCTCCGCCAATAATTCCAATTTTCTTCATCATAGTGGTTTTAGGCTGCCTACTTTGCTAATAGTAACAGCATGGTTGTTAAAATTTTATTGCTATGTTTTTCTCGTCCATTATAACAAAATAAAAAAAGGGGAAGATTGTTCTATCTCCCCCTTTTTCTCTTGAGGTCTCTTCCAGATTCGAACTGGAGTAGACGGTTTTGCAGACCGGTGCCTAGCCGCTCGGCCAAGAGACCTTTTGAGGGCGCAAAATTAACAAAAAAAAGTTTACAATGAGATTCCATTACTCATTTTTTTTGTTTTTTTTATTTTTAGAGATACAATAATCTAATATTTAATCTTTTACATTTTTTGTTTAGAAAAAAGCAGTTCCCAAAAACAATCATTTCAAAAAAAAATTTATATTTGCCGATTATAATTTTTGTTGCAAAAAGGCAAAAAGGTTCTCTTTTTTGCAACAAAGTAAGAGGCAAAAGGAACCTTTAAAAACACGTACAACTTACATTTTTATTATGGAAAATGACAAAATTAATCTCGAAAAACTAAAAGTGCTTAACACCACCTTAGAGAAATTAGAAAAAACCTTTGGCAAGGGTGCCATTATGAAATTGGGCGAAAAACCTACCGAAAGCATCGATGTGATCTCTTCTGGCTCTATTGGATTAGACAATGCGCTAGGCATAGGGGGGTATCCTCGTGGTAGGGTTATTGAAATATACGGACCAGAGTCGTCGGGAAAAACTACTTTAGCCATCCATGCAATTGCCGAGGCGCAAAAAAGTGGGGGTATTGCCGCCTTTATTGATGCGGAGCACGCTTTCGACCGTTTTTATGCTGAAAAACTAGGGGTTAACACCTCCGAACTTCTTGTTTCGCAACCCGATAACGGGGAGCAGGCGTTAGAAATTGCCGATAATTTAATCCGCTCGGGAGCTATCGATATTATTGTTATCGACTCGGTGGCTGCACTCACCCCTAAAGGGGAAATAGATGGCGATATGGGAGAGTCTAAAATGGGGCTACAAGCGCGATTAATGTCGCAAGCGCTCCGTAAGCTCACGGCAACTATTAGCAAGACTGGATGTTGCTGTATATTCATTAACCAATTGCGTGAAAAAATTGGAGTAATGTTTGGAAACCCTGAAACTACAACAGGGGGTAATGCCCTTAAATTTTATGCCTCTGTGAGAATTGATATTCGCCGCTCTTCCCAAATTAAAGATGGCGACTTCCCTTCTGGAAATAGAGTAAAAGTGAAAGTAGTAAAAAATAAGGTGGCACCACCATTCCGTTACACCGAGTTCGACATTATGTTCGGCGAAGGGATCTCGAAAGTGGGCGAAATTATTGACATGGGGGTTGAAAAAAATGTGATCAAAAAATCGGGATCGTGGTTCTCGTATGGCGACACCAAACTAGGACAAGGGCGCGACGCCGTTAAAACAATGATTGCCGACAACCCAGAGTTAATGGAAGAGCTTGAAAATAAAATTAAAGAACTGTTGTAAGTGGGTAGTGGTTAGTGGTTAGTGATTAGAAATTTACAAATATGAAGATACATTTTATAGCTATTGGAGGGAGTGCCATGCACAATTTGGCCATTGCGCTCTCCCTTAATGGACATAACGTAACAGGCTCGGACGATGAAATTTTCGACCCCGCTAAAAGTCGTTTAGAAAAATATGGGCTCCTACCCTCCTCTATCGGCTGGGAGGTGGAAAGAATAACACCCGAAATTGATGCTATTGTGTTAGGGATGCATGCTCGCATCGATAATCCTGAATTATTGAAAGCAAAAGAGTTAGGGATAAAAATATATTCTTACCCCGAATTTTTATACGAAAGTAGCAAAGAGAAGAAACGCGTGGTAGTGGGTGGCAGCCACGGCAAAACCACCATTACCGCTATGATTCTTCACGTGTTAAACTACCATAACATGGCATGCGACTATATGGTAGGTGCCCAGCTAGAAGGGTTTGAAGTGATGGTAAAGCTTACTAACGATGCGCCCATAATGGTGATTGAGGGCGACGAATACCTCACCTCGCCAATTGACCGACGCCCTAAGTTTCACCTTTACCAACCCCATGTGGGCATTATTAGTGGCATTGCCTGGGATCATATTAATGTATTCCCTACCTTTAACAATTACGTGGAACAGTTTAGAATTTTTGCAGATATGATTCCACAAGATGGCACTTATATATACTGCAAAGATGATGAAGTGTTGCAAGAACTCAGCGACAATATATTTAACACCAACAAGGTGGGCTACACGGTACATCCCTATGTTATAGACAACGGGGTTACCTCGCTGTTAGTTGACGGCAAAAAATACCCGCTACATATATTTGGCAAACACAATTTATCGAATATCAACGCAGCCAAGCATGCGTGTATGGCTGTTGGGCTAACGGCTCAACAATTTTACGAAGCCATTACTACATTTAAGGGGGCTAACAACCGGTTACAACTGCTAAAACGCGACGACACTTTTGTGGCTTACAAAGATTTTGCCCACTCTCCCTCTAAGCTAACCGCCACCGTTGATGCTCTGCGCGAACAATACCCTAACCGGATATTATTAGCTTGCTTAGAGCTACACACTTTTAGCAGCCTTACCGAAGAATTTCTACAACAATACAAAGGTTCTATGAACAAAGCCGACATAGCCTACGTATATTATAGCGAGAAAGCGGTAGCCCACAAAAAGCTTCCTCCTATTTCTGCTGAAATGGTAAAAAGCTCGTTTGGCAACGAAAAAGTGCAAGTATTTTGCGACAGCCACCTCCTAGAACAACACATTAAGGCAGTAGGAAAAGAGAATGTAGTGCTAGCTTTAATGTCGTCGGGAAATTTTGGAGGGATCAACATTAACGAATTGCTGTAGTATTAAGATACAAAAAGGGGCTTTTCAATCTCCTAAACACGCTATTTAAAGAGGAGGCAATGAATACAGAAACACGAGTGTAGTGCATACGTATCCATTGCCTCCTTTAATTTTATACCCCACTAAACCAGTGTGTTGCAAATAATAAAAATTTATTTACTACACACTGATCGTTTATAGGGATTTTTTTAGTATATTCGCCCACAGTTTTAAAGATCATTTATTGCAAAATTATTTATCATCTTTTTAATTGACATAAAGATGTTTACAAACAAAAACTGGTTCGTATGGTTCAATAAATACTTTTCCTACCTAGCTGCCTTAATTGCAGAAAAAGTTCACCCTCCTTATTATGCTTTGTTGCATTGTATTCTTCAGAAATTCTATTTTGGAAAGAGTATAGCGTTATACCCCAAAATATTGAAATTTCTTTCTAGAGAAAAAATGGAAAATTAAAACTAATAAAACAATAAAAACAATGAAAAAAACAATAAAAACAACCAACACCCTCTGCCTTATATTGCTACTCTCTCTATCGTTGTTTTCGCCCCTTTATGGGCAAACCTGGCAATGGGCAGAGCACGCAGGGCAAGAACATTACAACGATCATCCAGACCATGTAAACGATATTTTTGTCGATTCTGAGGGGAATAGCTACTATTTAGTACATTATGATGGAGGGGGGAATCCGATGTTGTGCGGAGAGCCTATAGAGCGCATTTTTACTAACTCTGGTCGGTTTTTTACGCTTGTTAGCTTAGACCCTAACGGAGAACTTAGGTGGTATAAAGCACTGTATGGCTCTTTAAAAAGAAAAACTTCTTATAATGGAGCTGGGGGGGTGTTGTTAGATACCATTTATGAAGAATCTAAGCGTATGTGGGATGCTCATTTAGCTTTTGATGGGGAAAATTTAGTAGTAGCCGCTTCGGGTGAGGGGCAAATCAGAATTAGCGATGGCAGGGGGGGCGACACCCTCCTGCCAGCGCTACCCTATAACCCTACACGTTACCAATTCCCTGGAGACACCGTGTATAGCAACAACTGGACAGACCAAGATGTAATTATAAAGATAGATACCGAGGGGGAGATTTTATGGTTCAACGCACTAAATAGCATCTATCCCGTCCCTGCAACATCTACCTGTTATTATGGGTGGATATATCCTCGCGGAATAGTCTTTGATGAAGAAAAAAACATCTATATCTCCTACGACATACGTGATTTTACACACATGGGCAATTATCCTACCACATTACCCAACAACAATCCCACCTATAAACACTATTGCGTAAAACTCAATTCGGAAGGAGAACATATACAAACAACTTCTGTTTATGCCCATTTTAACCACGACAAGTTTTTGTATCATAATGGCAAATTTTATCTGTTTTATACTGCTTACCCCTCTTCTTTTAACTTCCCAGGGGTGGAACTCCCTACTGGGTTAGCTAATACCGAACATGTATTTTGGGCCCGTTATTCGGACAACTGGGAGTTGGAATCATGGAATATCGTTTGTGATTTACTCGCAGATGTAAAAGTGAAAGATGATGATTTATACGTATTGTTAAGGCACCGGTTGCTAAAACTCGCCCCCAATGGAGATACCACTTACTATACCCATGGTTATAACACAGCAAATGCCCCTTTTCTTTCCTTAACCTTTATTGATGATGAGAACATTGCCATGTTTGGGCATGTATGGACGAGATTTATTAATGAGGAGTTTCACTTCCAAGGGCTCCCCATACCTACCACTTTTGATAAAAGTGGGGTTATCGTAGCACTGTTTCATGAACCTACTCGTGAGTTCTATTACATATCTCCCGTTGCTCAATTGTGGAAAAGCGGGCAAAAACATGCTAATACTTCACACATAGAAAAAACCCCTGATGGGAATTTAATAGCGGGGGGGACTTTTTTTGCCGACAGTGTCACTTTAGGGGAGTTTACTATCGAAAATGTTGGATCAGACTACGATGTCTTTTTCGGGAAATTTGGCTTTCCCCCAGGTGCTCCCACCGAATGGCCACAACACCCCTCCACCATTTCTATTGTAGAGCATAGCTTGTTAAACAAAGTTACATTATTCCCCAACCCTGTCCAAAACACACTCACCCTACAGTCGGAAGAGACCCCCATTTCAATGGTATATATTTACGACATGGCAGGACGTAAAGTGCTGCAACACCCCTGTTTTAGCGTACACTCCCTCAATATCAACTTATCGCATATCCCTAGGGGGATCTATGTAGTTAGAATATTCACCCACGCTGGCGTTGTAGAACGCAAGTTGGTGAAGACGTTGTGAAAGTAAAAAAGGAGACAAATGGTCGATTTTTCGAAAAAAAGCAAGAAAACTCGACCATTTTTCAGGACAAAAACAGAGAAAAGGAAAGATTTAAAGTGGAAAACGAAAAAACTGCAACAATTAATTTACTAAAAAACAGCAAAATATAAAAAAAATAAAAAAAATGGTTATTTTTGCCATTCGTATCAAAAAAATATATATTTTTGCAGCCTCAAAACGAGGAATTGACCAATGGTGTAATGGCAGCACAACAGGTTTTGGTTCTGTTAGTCTTGGTTCGAGTCCAGGTTGGTCAACAAACAATAAAAACGATGATAAGGTGGGGTGATAAACCCCACTTTTTTTTGTAATTATTAGAAAGGGAGCACTAAAAATTAGATTTTTCGAGGCTTGCGATTGAGCGTAACGCAGAAAAAGCAATTTATAGAGGCTACTAGAAGCGAAAATTGAAACAATAACAAATAATACTGGGGTTACAATGGAAGAGAATATCAATTTATCCGAAACCTTTGCGGAATTTAAAGATTTTAAAAACGTCAGCCGCAAACCACTTATGAAAATTTTAGAAGATGTGTTCCGCGCAGCACTCACTAAAAAATATGGTATTGACGCCAATTTTGATGTGATTGTTGACGTAGACAGGGGCGATCTAGAAATTCAGCTATATCGCGAAATAGTGGAAGACGATGATTTGGAAAACGAAGCAACGCAAATATCACTTTCTGAAGCGGTAAAAATTGAGCCCGATTTTGAGGTGGGAGAAGAGGTTACCGTTAATATTAGCATGAAAAACTTCCAAAGAAGAGAGATATTAGCACTCAAACAAAATTTAATCTCTAAGATATTAGAATTTCAGAAAGATATTATCTATCAGAAATATGAGCAACGTATTGGGGAGCTAGTAACTGGCGAAGTTAGTCAAGTATGGAAAAGAGAAATTTTAGTACTCGATGAGGATGGCGTTGAACTAGTGCTTCCTAAATCGGAGCAAATCCCTGCCGATAAATACAAAAAAGGAGACACCCTTGTTGCGGTTGTTTTAGGTGTTGAGGTACGATCGTCAACTCCCCATATTATTATTTCGAGAACTGCACCATCGCTACTCGAAAGATTAATGGAGACCGAAATTCCTGAGGTTTACGACGGACTTATTACCATTAAGAATGTGGTTCGCGTTCCTGGCGAGCGTGCTAAAATACTTGTAGAATCGTACGACGATAGAATAGACCCCGTAGGTGCTTGTGTAGGGGTAAAAGGGAGCCGTATCCACAGTATTGTACGCGAACTTCGCGATGAGTACATTAACTTCATTAACTACACTACAAACCCCACCCTTTTAATATCGAGATCGTTAAGCCCCGCAAAAATCACCTCTATAGAAATTGATGAGGCAGAAAAAAAAGCGAGTGTATACATGAAACCCGATCAAGTTTCGCTAGCCATTGGAAAAGGAGGATACAACATCCGTTTAGCCAGTAAACTCACAGGATACGAAATAGACGTTTACAGAGACGACGTTGAAGAGGAGGAAGATGTTGACTTGAACGAATTCTCTAACGAATTTGATCAGTGGGTAATTGATGCCTTTAAAAGCATTGGTTGCGATACCGCTAAGAGTGTGCTCACTTTTAGTAGAGAAGAACTTATTCAACGTACAGATTTAGAAGAAGAAACGGTAGATGAAATGATCAACTCTATTAAGAAAGAGTTCGATATTTCTTAAAGAAAACGGTTGTTCATCATATTTCAATTCATCAATTTATTAACTCGTAAAACAAACAACAATGTCAGAAAAAAGAAAAATACCACGTTTAGGAAAAGCTTCAGGCGAGTTTAATGTAAGCACGCAAACTATCGTTTCGCTATTGAAAAAAAAGAATATAGAAATTGCAGATAGCCCTAATACAAAACTCACCGTTGAGATGTATGACATTCTTGTACAAGAACTCGATAGCGAGCGCGCTCTTAAAGAGGAGTCGCAAAAAATTGAAATTGGGATAGCCCATAAATCGAAACAAGAAGAGGTGGCAGAAATCAATGCCCCACAACCTATCAATACACCAGCTGCTGAACCCAAGCAAACAGAGCCTATTGCAGAAGAACCCGCAATAGTAGAGGAGGTTATAGCAGAAAAAGCGGAAGTTGAAAAGGTAGCAATCCAAGAACATAAAGTGATAGGAAAAATAGATTTGTCGCAATTTGAGAGCAAATCTAAAAAGAAAGCAGAAACCCAAGTAGCAGAAACAGCAGTAGAAACTACCCCCACCCCTCAGGTAGAGGCCCCAGTTGAAGAGGTTGCCATAGAGGAAGAGGTTGAAGTTATTGAAGAGCCTAAGCCGGTGGAAGTGGAAGAGCCTATAGAAGAAAAAACACAAATAGAAGAAGAAAAAGAGGTGGTTGAAGAAAAAGCTGTAGAACCTAAGGCTACGGAGCCTGCAAAAGAAGAAAAAGCACAACCTAAAGTAATAGAGCACATTGGTGTTGATGTTACTACTAAGATAGAGGTTAAAGCTGTTGGAAAAATTAATTTAGATGCGTTTAATAGGCCTAAAAAGCCTGCGCACAAAACGGGAACCGAAACGGGCAAGCCTGCTCACCGAGGAGAAAAACCTCAGGTAGCTACAACGCCAAAGCAAGAGCCAGCCATAAAACCAGCTGCTAAAGCTCCCGAAACCCCTGCTAAGCCTGCCTCACCAGAAACGGCGCCAAACAATACCTTTATTGAAACTAAATACGAAAAATTAAAAGCGCCTGTTGTAAAAGGGAAAATAGACCTTTCGGCGTTTCAACCTAAAGAGTCTCCCAAAAAAGAGAAAGAAAAAGAGGCTGCAAAACCTGCTCAAAACAATGCCGATAACGATAATGCTAAAAGAAAACGTACTAAAATAAAACACCCTGCAAACAAACGTCAGGGAGATGCTAACAAAGCTAAAGAACAACAAGCACCCAAAGCAGAGATCTCGCAAGAGATGATTCAAAAGCAGATCAAAGAGACGATGCAACGCTTAGAGCCACTCGGCAAATCGAAAGCATCGAAAAGAAAACGCGAAAAACGCCAAGCGGTTCAAAATGAGAGCCGTGAAGCCGCAATGTTCGAAATGGAAAGCCAACGTAAACTCAAAGTTACCGAGTTTATTACCGCTAACGAACTGGCAACACTCCTCAATGTACCTGTTACTAATATTATTTCTACATGTATGAGCGTAGGATTGTTTGTTTCTATTAACCAACGCCTCGATGCTGAAACAATACAACTTTTAGCCGAAGAGTTTGGGCACGAAGTTGAATTTGTACGCGCCGACATAGAAGATGAGTTAGAGTTGCAAGACAACGATAGCGAAGAAAACTTAGAGCCACGCCACCCTATTATTACGGTAATGGGGCACGTTGACCACGGTAAAACATCGCTACTCGACTACATTCGTAAGGCCAACGTTATTGCCGGCGAAGCGGGTGGTATTACGCAACATATTGGTGCATACCTCGTAGAATTAGCAGATGGGAGAAAAATCACATTCTTAGACACCCCTGGGCACGAAGCATTTACAGCAATGCGTGCGCGTGGTGCTAAAGTAACCGACCTTTGTATTATTGTAATTGCTGCCGACGACTCGGTAATGCCACAAACCATAGAAGCCATTAACCACGCACAAGCTGCCGGGGTTCCCATGGTATTCGCCATTACAAAAATAGATAAACAAAACGCAGCTCCCGACAAAATTAGAGAAGCACTAGCTAACATGAATATCTTGGTAGAAGACTGGGGTGGAAACTACCAATGCCAAGAAATTAATGCTAAGCAAGGAACCAATATTGATACTTTACTAGAAAAAGTATTGTTAGAAGCCGACTTACTAGAACTTAAAGCCAATCCTAACAAACCAGGAACGGGCACTGTACTAGAGTCGTCGTTAGATAAAGGGAAAGGATACGTTGCTAAAGTATTGATTCAAAGCGGATCGATGAAAATTGGAGACCCAATATTAGCTGGTAACTTCCACGGAAAAGTAAAAGCATTGTTCAACGAAAGAAACCAACCTATAAAAGAGGTAGGGCCTGCCACTCCGGTACTTTTACTAGGGTTAAATGGGGCACCTCAGGCAGGAGATCTTATCCGTGTTTGTCCTAGTGAACACGATGCACGTGTAGCTGCCAACAAACGTACGCAGTTGGCACGCGAAATGGGACTAAGAACCCAAAAACACATTACGCTCGATGAGATTGGAAGACGTATTGCTATTGGCGATTTTAAAGAGCTCAATATCATTGTTAAAGGCGACGTGGATGGCTCTGTAGAAGCACTATCTGATTCGTTATTAAAACTTTCAACCGAACAAGTACAAGTAAACGTAATCCACAAATCGGTAGGGCAAGTAACCGAAAGCGACGTATTATTAGCGTCGGCCTCTAACGCTATCATTTTAGCGTTCCAGGTACGTCCTTCGCCCGGATCGCGCAAATTGGCAGAGCAAGAAGAGATTGACATCCGTATTTACTCTATTATTTACACTGCAATTAACGAAATTAAAGATGCTATTGAAGGGATGCATACCCCCGAAATTAGAGAAAAAATTATTTGCAACATTGAGATTAGAGAGATCTTTAAAATATCGAAAGTGGGAACCATTGCTGGATGTATGGTACTGGATGGAAAACTACAAACTAGGCTCACTAAGAAGATTTAAAGACGATGTAAAAGAGGTAGCAGCAGGTCAAGATTGCGGATTGAACATCGAAAGCTTTAACGATATTAAAGTAGGCGACATTGTAGAAGGATACGAAGAATACGAAGTAAAAGCTAAATTGTAACAAAACAACACTATGAACAACTTTAAAATAGGAATTACCCATGGCGATATTAATGGTGTGGGATACG
>CAYJOY010000020.1:0-15429 GCA_964371885.1 uncultured Lentimicrobiaceae bacterium
CTGTTAAAAAAATAAATGAAAAAAGGATGAAAATCTTTTCACTACTTCCCGAAATGGGACTTTCACTGTTTTTAATGCTTGTGGTAGTTGATAGAGTGGTGAGCTATATTAAATTCGGAACAACCACGACCGACACTCTGTTTTTTAGTGTGGTAGCTCTTGTTTTTTTAGGACTGCTGATTAAGCAATACTTTCGCTGGAGTGCTGCGTTAGCAGTTGTGTTAGCCATCCCATTTTTGCTAGGTTCATCCTATATGTTTTTAGCACTCATTTCTGAGTTTTCTGAGTTTCCAGCTTCTCACCCCGACCGTTTTGTGATTTTGCTATGGGGCATTCCTTTAATAGGGACATTTTTAGTGCTCGCTACAGCAATGCTTCTAAAAGGGTTAAAGCCATTCTTTAAAAAGTTTGTTTTCAATGTTTAATTCAGCAATCAATAACAAACCCATATTATGCAAAAAGTTATTTCACTCATAGTTATTGTTTTACTATCCTATACAGCGCAGGCTCAGTTAGGTATTCATGTTGGAGGCAACACCTCTTTTGTAAAACGAAGTGCAAGTCACTCTGGGAGGGTAGATATTGAAGGCGGTGTTGCTGGTGGATTTCAGTTAGGGGTATCCTATGATATAGGGCGTGTGTTTATATTTCAACCTGCCCTATTCATACAGCAGAAAGGGGCTAATGCTACAGCTTTCTATCACAGTGATCAATATCGTATTCAAGTACGTAGCAATCTCAATTACCTCGAAATTCCGCTTAATATTATGGTAAAACTTAAAATAACAGATCAAGCGAAAATCTATTTTGGTGCGGGCATTACTGGTGCCATGCTTCTTTGGTCTAAATATTCAAGCAAAGATCCAGAGAATTCCTGGGAGGAAGGAGAAACCAATAGTGCTTTTACCCAGTTTACAGATAACGATTTCGATTTTGGCGTTCAAGGCTTTGTAGGGTTTCAACTCTACCGCTTTACGGCTACCCTTACCTACAATAATAGCTTTTTAAAAGGGGTTCGAGTTGCCTCTAGTGATGAAAAAAACAGATACCTCTCCCTTAATTTAGGCTACCGCATTGGCCGCGATAAAGAGAAAAAAAAGGAGTGATTCAACAGGGAATCTCTAACAATTGCTTTTTATCTTATTTTTTGTCATGTTTTTTCCTATTTTTGCCATCATAAATAAAAATAAAAAACAATCCAAAAATAGAGCTGCCCATTTCTGAATATCAGTATTTTACTACACAAATGAAAAAAACGTTTATCTCTATATTCCATGCTTTGCATATCGGACGACAGGTACTTATCCTGTTTTTGCTGGCGTTATTGCTCACTTCCTGCATTAAAGAGGTAGAAAATGACGATACCCCATTTGTGCCTCGAGAGGGGATGAATGTGGTGTTAACCAATAATGGGATGCCTGCAACGGGGGTATTGTTTACTTCGGCCGACCCCTTTGGCACCCAACCCGTAACAATGCACACCGAATCGAAAATGTATCTTTACCAAGAAGGTGCCCTTTTCGACTCCTTGCAATACGATGCTGATGTAGAGCATTTTGTTGGAACACAAGAACTCATGCCTGGAAATTACCATTGTAGTGCAACGCTTAACGATACTATTACGGTAACAGGGCACACTACCATTCCTGAAATGCACCCCGTAGTACATTGCGAAATTGTGCCCCACGCAGGCTTTAATGCAGGAATAAACGACTATTTGGAATCGTACTCGCAATTGAAAATAACCTTCCCCAACAACGATAATCAGTTACGCTATTACCACATTAAAATACTTCAAAATAGTCCTGAAGTCTTTGAAGATACAGGCGTCGTAACATGTAGATTGGCATCGCAAGAGGATCCTGTGTTGGTGAGCGAAAACATACAAACCGAAGCTGTTTTTTCTAGCCAACTGATGGATAGTACGAATTATGAATTGGCCATTAACTTCTTTGCCGAATACAAAGAAGAGCCGTTTTACATTGAGGTGCGGTATGCAAGCTACGACTATTATGAGTATGCTAAGTCTATTTATTTGCGCGAAGAGGAAAGTAATGCCGATTTTTTCAATCCGATTTTTTCTACAGAAATATATACAAATGTGAAACCTACCGGGGTGGTTTATGGCTATGCGGTCTCGCAAATAGGTCCTATATCTGTACTATTTGAATAACTAATACGATACTATGAACAACGATAACATTTTTTCTTTTAAAAGATTGCTCCTTTTTGTCTCTTTTTGCTGGCTTTCTATACCTATACTCTTTGGTCAATGGGGAGAAGCGAAAAAGGTGTCTATTTCGGGCTTTGTTAAAGATAGCGAATCAGGCGAAGTGATAATTGGTGCAGTATTGGCCGTAAAAAATGAAACTGCCGCTACACTAACCGATAAGGATGGCTATTTTACCTTGTATGTGCATGCCAGCGATAGTGTGCAAGTTTCGTCGTTTGGCTATCAATCGCAGGTATTAACTCAGATTTCAGATACGCTTTTACAAATATCGCTGCACCGCAAGTCGCAAGCCATTGGTGCGGCAACGGTTACGGCAGATCTCATGCAAAGAGAACTTTACAAGACTTCGCTCAGTATCGATTTTATAGAAAGTTTACCCAGTATGATAGGGAAACCCGATGTGCTGAAAGCCTTGGCGTTAACTCCTGGCATATCGCTCCAAAGTGAGGTGTCGAGTGCACTTATTGTGCGAGGGGGAAACCCTGGCGACAACCTTTTTCTACTCGATAATATCCCCATCCACTATGTCTATCACTTGGGCGGATTTTTTTCGGTCTTCAATTCCGACATGATCAATAAAGTAGAAATGTACAAGGGCGGATTTCCGCCGCAGTACGGAGGAAAACTCTCGGCTTTTATTGATGTACAGCAGAAAAAAGGGAACACTTCGGAGGTGAAAGGAAATATGAGCGTTGGTATTTCCGACATCTCTTTTTCGGTGGATGGTCCCGCAGGGAAAAATAGCTCCTTTATAGTAACAGGACGTAAATCGATGGTCGATTTTTTATTTATGGCCTTCACATCCTTTGCCCCAGAAAACAATTTTACATTTTATGGGCTTCACGATATTAATGCTAAATATAGCTGGTCGCCCAATGTGCGCAACACGTTGGATATTAATGTTTACTATGGCGAAGACTATCTCACTAGTTATCAAAAAAGCTCCAATAAATTAATCTCGCAGCAAGTAGGAACCACTTGGGGCAACGTGCTCCTTTCTGCTTCCTGGAAAAATGTAGTGAGCCGCAAACTCTTTAGCACCACCTCGCTCTCTTTTAGTCGCTATCGCTTCAATATGATTAATAACGTTAATCAAAAAACCGAATCATCAGGTCAAGATGCTAACACCATCGACCATAACCATAAGCAGCAAGTGAGTCTGTTGGAACTGATGTTATGTAACGATTGGAAATATCATGTTCTCCCAAAATGGGATATGGAATTTGGAGTGAAAACTTCCTGGACGCAGCATAACCCTGTAAAAATAATGGAAGATATTAATAAACAGGAGATTGTTCACCCATCTATTACGCAAAATGGAGCGAATATTGCATTGTATATGAACCACAAATTTCCACTAGCCTCATGGTTCGAGATGCAACTAGGGGCACGTTTTAATAGTTATATTATCGATAACGACGCACTTTTGAGTTTAGAGCCTAGGGTTTCGCTCAATTTCCCAATACAGAAAAATCATTTAGTGGGAATTAATTATACCCGCATGGCGCAAAATACCCACCTCTTATTTTTAAACGGCGACATCTTTAATAATCAAATTTGGTTCTCCTCTAACGATGTAATTCCTACTGCTTTGTCAGATCAGATTGATTTGGCTTGGCGTGGCTACTTTCATAAACAAATGTTTGAGGTGGAGGCAGGTGTATACTACAAATATATGACGAAGCTCACCATGCTAAAAGATGGATATAGTTCTATTTTTAATCATCCGCAGTGGGAAAACACCTTAGCTACCTACGGTAAAGGGGAAGCGTATGGAGCCGAATTTTCCATAAAAAAACTAACTGGAAAATGGACAGGGATGGTGTCGTACACTTATTCGCGCTCGTTTCGTCAATTTGATGATGTGAATAATGGGAAAAAGATGATTTACGACTTCGATCGTCCTCATAATATAAACATTGCAATCAATAGAAAGATCAATAATAAATGGACCCTCTCATTAGTATGGATGTATCAATCGGGGACTCCATATACTCCTATAAAAGAGCGGATTTATGTTTCTAATATAGATGTGGGGAATCCGTTTTTTAATACCGAAACGAACGACTTTTACGAAATGTTTATTTACGGAGAGCGAAACAGTGCCCGCATGAAAGCCTACCACCGCTTAGATTTAGGGGCGCAATATAACTATACTACCAAAAAAGGGCGGAAAGCGTGCTGGAGTTTCTCTATTTATAATGTATACAATAGGGCTAATTCTGCCTTTTTCTACTATAACGAAACAGGGAAGCCTTCTTTTAGAGACCCTGTTTACGATCCTAAATACAACGATTTTAAACAGTTGTCTACTTATAGCCTTTCTTATTTCCCTATTATGCCTATGGTGTCGTACAAACTTTGGTTTAATAAGAAAACAGAACGCAATATAAGGATGCAAAACAAACAAGATCGTGCCGACGAAAAAGTGAGACGCGAAATACAACGCGAAACACTTAAGAATAGCGACAAAGAGACCAAAAAGAGAAACTTTTGGCGCTATGATTAATGAATAGCAAATTTAGGGGACTTCTAAAAATTCCCCATCGATTTTATAATAATATAAATATGGACAAAAAATCTCTGTTTTACCCATCTTTGAGCGATATATTGGCATCTTTTCCCCATTTTTATCATCACATAGCACGCTATGCTCTTCAAAAAATGAGAAAAATCTACTCAATATCTCATCTCAAATCTGAGCAAAGCAATTTTTAGAAGTCCCCTTTAAATATTAATAATGAGAAAAATATTTTCGCTTATAGCCCTAGTGCTATTTTCACTAACCGCACACGCACAGTTAGGGATTCATGTTGGAGGTAACATGTCGTTTGCCAAACCAAACTTTGCTCCGCCAGCAGATCAGTTGGTGTATGATTATGGCATGGCCGGAGGGTTTCAAGTAGGCGTTTCGTACGATGTAGGAAGCGTTTTTATCTTTCAGCCTGCTCTTTTCTTTCAACAAAAAGGGGCGAGTGCGCACCTTTATTATCCTGCCAGTCAGGAGCATGTTGATTCTCGTATGAATTTGAATTATTTGGAGTTGCCGCTCAATTTAATGGTGAAGTTAAAAGCATCAGATCAGGTGAAAATATTTTTTGGCGTTGGCGTAACAGGCTCAATGTTACTTTGGTCTAAATCTACTTTCAAAGAAGAGAGTCTCTCGTGGAAAGAGGCCAGAAAAACGCGGTCGTGGAGCCCGTTTACCAAAGAAAACTTCGAGGTGGGCGTGCAAGGCTTTGTAGGTGTGCAGGTCTTTCGCTTTACGGCAACGGTAAATTACAACCATAGTTTATTGGGTAATTATGTGAATTATTTTGGTGATAAGAACAATTATTTATCGATTAACTTTGGATATAGAATTGGACGAGATAAGGAGCGCAAGAAAGAAAAATAAAGAAGATAAAAACTTAGTTTACGGCGATTTTTTGGGTCGATATTTTGTCTTCTTTCTTACTCATTCGCTGGTCCATTCTATCCATCCTTTGTGATAATGAACTGTTGAGATTGTCAATGCTTCTAATAGTTTCGTTTCGTAGGTCAGAAATTGAAACTTGAAGATCTTTTTTGTTTTCTGCAATTTTGTGCTGTAATTCAATTTTCGCATCTGCAATTTCGTTTTTTAGTTCAGTCTTAGTGTTCGCAATTCCTGTTCGTAATTCAGCCCTAGTTTCTGCAATTTCTGTTCGTAATTCAGCCCTAGTTTCTGCAATTTCTGTTCGTAATTCAGTCTTAGTGTTCGCAATTTCTGTTCGTAATTCGGTCCTAGTTTCGCGCAACTCAGCCCTGGTGTCCGACATGTCGTCACTTAATTTGTCAACGCGTGTTGAAAGGTTTTTTAGCTCATTTTTTATAGCAACCATCATTTTGGTGCAATAAAAAACGGCCACAATACAAGTAAGGGTAAGGGTTGTATAAAAAGAAAAGGAACCCACATCGCTGCTTAAAAGATCTCGTATCAAAGAAGTCATAATAGTATATATTTGTCGCCGCAAAAATACAAAAAAAATAATACGCAACTACTTGTTTTGTAGTTTTTTTGCAAAAAAAATAATCGGATTTTGAAAATATGCAAATAAAGTTATGTTTTTTGCAAAAAACGTAATTTTCTAGCATTTTTTTCACTCTTTTTGACAAGCGAAAAAATAATGACAGTGAAGTGGTGAAATAAATAAAAAAATATTATATTCGCAACTTGAAAATTAAAACGACAAACAAAGATATAAGATTAATATTATCAAACACTTAAATAAATAGCCAATTATGCAAAAAAAAGGAAACAAGTACGGAACGCACCGTGTAATTGAACCTAAAGGGGTTCTTCCACAACCAGCAGATAAAATTTGTAACAACATGGATGAGATTTTCGACAACGAAATTTTAATCGATGTGCAAACATTAAACGTAGATTCGGCATCTTTTACCGATATTAAAGCACGTGCAAACGGCGATCACGAAAAGATTAAAGAGATTATGTTCGACATCGTGGCAAAACAAGGGAAACACCGCAATCCATGGACAGGTTCGGGTGGTATGCTTTTAGGAACTGTTGAGAAAATTGGTGATGCTTTAAAAGGGAAAATAGATTTGAAAGAAGGCGATAAAATTGCTACTTTAGTTTCATTGTCTTTAACTCCTCTTCGCATAGACGAAATAAAAGAGATTCGCGACCAAATTGATCAAGTAGACATTAAAGGTAAAGCAATCCTTTTTGAGAGCGGTATTTATGCTAAAATACCCACCGATATGCCAGAAACACTAGCATTATCTGCATTAGACGTAGCAGGTGCTCCTGCGCAAACGGCAAAACTTTGCAAACCAGGCGACACCGTTCTTATTATTGGTGCTGGTGGTAAATCGGGTATGCTTTGCTGCTACGAAGCAAAAAAACGCGTAGGTATCACAGGTAAAGTTATAGGTATGTGCGGTAGTAAAGGATCAATGGATAGATTAGAAAAATTAAACTTCTGCGATGAGTTATTCGTTGGAAATGCCTTAGATCCAGTAGCGATGTTAGAGAAGATTACAGAACTTACAAATGGCGAAATGGCAGATATTTGTATCAATAATGTTAATATTCCAGATACAGAAATGACGAGCGTTCTTTGTACAAAAGATACAGGATTAGTTTATTTCTTCTCGATGGCAACAAGCTTTACAAAAGCTGCTTTAGGTGCAGAAGGTGTGGGTAGCGACGTTACCATGATTGTTGGAAACGGTTACACAAAAGGGCATGCGGAAATTACACTTCAAATTCTTCGCGAATGCAAAGAACTACGTGACGTGTTTACAGAACTTTACGCGTAATTTATATTAATGATTAACTGTTGGTTAAAATGAAAATTTTAGAGGTTAATCATTTTTCCTTAGAATTAAAACAAGATACATCGTGGAAGAAAATTCTCCACGATGTATCTTTTGTTTTGGGGAAAGGGGAAACTCTCGGTATTGTTGGCGAATCAGGGTCGGGAAAATCTATAACAGCCCTTTCAATAATGCAACTTATTAAAAAAGAGAATGTAAAAGTAACCCAGGGCAATATCACCTTTTTCGATGGAGACAAGGGGGCGTTGTTAGATGTTGCACAGCTGAAAACAGCGGCGTTGGAAAAATTACGCGGCAATAGAATCGCTATGATTTTTCAAGAACCGATGACCTCTCTTAACCCTGTTATCCGTTGTGGCGAACAGGTAATGGAGACGCTGCGTCTTCATACTAATATGTCGGAGATGGAATGCAAACAGCGTGTTATAGAGTTGTTTACGGAAGTGATGTTGCCGCGTCCCGAAAAAATTTTCAGTGCCTACCCTCACGAAATATCGGGAGGGCAAAAACAACGGGTAATGATTGCCATGGCCATGAGTTGTAACCCCGACATCCTAATAGCCGATGAGCCTACTACCGCCCTCGATGTTACAGTGCAGAAAAATATATTGGAATTGCTGCGACACCTACAGCAAAAACATCAACTCTCTATCATTTTTATATCGCACGATCTTGGGGTTATCTCTAAAATATCCGACAAAGTGCTAGTATTATATAAGGGCGAGGTAGTTGAGCAAGGGTTCGTGCGGCAGATGTTAGTGGCTCCTAAACACCCGTATACACAAGGGCTTATTTCGTGTAGACCGCCATTAGATGGGCGCCTTACCTATTTGCCCACCATTGCCGACTTTGTGGATGGGACTTTTACGGTAGATGAGGTGAGAGAGAAGTTGCAACTCGATCCTAAAGAAAGAGTGGCACAACATGCAAAAATTTATGCCCAAAAACCATTAATAACAGTAAAGGATATTGTAAAGAGGTTTCCGCTTAGAAAAGAGAAACTCTTTGAAAAACAACAGTGTATTACCGTTTTAGATCAAATAAATTTAGATATTTACGAAGGAGAAACGCTCGGTTTAGTAGGTGAGTCGGGATGTGGAAAAACCACTTTAGGAAGAACTATTCTCCGTTTGTTAGAGCCCACATCGGGAAACATTTGTTATAAAGGGGAAGATATAACGCACAAGAATAGAAGTGCCTTTAGACCTTATAGAAAAGAGATGCAAATTATTCTTCAGGATCCATATTCTTCTTTAAATCAGAAAGTAACAGTAGGTGAAATGTTAATAGAGCCGATGCGGATACATCGGATTTTAGAGAGTGAGAAAGCGAGAAAGCACAGAGTGATAGAACTTTTGGAAAGGGTGGGGTTGTCGGAGGAACATCTTTACCGCTATCCTCATGAGTTTTCGGGCGGGCAAAGACAGCGAATATCAATAGCGCGTGCACTCACTGTAAACCCTAAGTTTATTGTTTGCGATGAGTCGGTTTCTGCCCTCGATGTATCGGTGCAAGCGCAGGTGCTCAATCTGTTAAATGAGTTAAAACGCGATTTTAATCTTACCTACCTCTTCATTTCGCACGATTTAGCAGTGGTAAAGTATATGTCGGATAGAATGGCAGTGATGCAACATGGGAGAATTGTAGAACTTAACGAAGCCGACCAAGTGTACGCCAATCCTGAGACGACATACGCTAAAGAATTGATAGCTTCAATATTATAAGTCTAATATTTTTGTAGGGCTTTTTCAAAAGGAGCTGTTATCCCTTTTGTCATCTGGCTCTTGAATTTTTTGAATTTCATTAGTTTTCCTACTAACATAATTAGTAAGGCGTTTTTCCATCTCTTACTTGGGAAGTCGTTGTACAAACCGTTCGCTTTATAGAATTTATGATCGGCTTGCATCAGTCCACGCATTTCGTAAACTAAGTCGCGGAATATTTTATGCCCTCCCACGCCAAAGAAGTTTTGCGGCACTTTTTCAGGGTTTTCTAAAAGATACGCCAACTGTTTTGCAATGTTTTCAATATTTTCGGCGGGTGCCGTTTCATCGCAAGCTACTCCAGCTAGTGGGTTGTGGCCAATTTCGCCGCGAGAGTAAAGTAGGGTGCGCAAGTTCTCTTCTTCGCTTAAATTTCCGCAAACCAAAAAACCGATAGGCTTGCCCATAATAGGGCTACGATGCCCAAAACAGAAGTTTCTATCATCATACATTTTAAACTGAGTGCCAAAACTATGGTCTTCAATCTCAAATGCCATAATCACGGCATCGGTTTGATATACCTCATTGCGGAGATATTCATCGAAACGATCTTTTTGAACACAGATCGAATCCTCAGCACATCGCAAACACCCCAAACACCCCGCCGAGAATGGAAAGTCCGCCACATTGGCTACCTTGGTTTTAAAAGGAAACATCTGTTCGAAATAATCGATCATGTTTTTTAAATTTCCGTCATTATTTCTTAAATCTGCAATAATAGTTACGGTAAAATCTTCTTTTTTAGCAAGGCTATTTTCGGTTGATGGAATCGAAAAAGGGGTAGGGCATTCTTTTTTTAGTTTCGAGAAATGGGGTTTATAGATATTGTTCTTTATTTGGAATTGAAGTTTATTCCAATATTGTAAAATCTGTTTACGCCCTTCGGGAAGTGTAAGATCCATCATGTCGCACGATAATGGTGCTGTTATCTTCATCCCTAAATCGGCGCAGTTATCTTCTATGTATCGGTGTGCCGAAAAATCGAAGAATTTTTTGGAAGTGGTAATTTGTGCCATCCACTTACCATTTAGATTAATGTTTTCGCTTTTTATTAAACGGACAATACGGTGCAGTTGTGCAGGGGCAAGTGTGGTGTAAATGGGATAAGCAAATAATATCAAGTCGGAGTTTTCTATCTCTTTAAAAAGGAGAGGGTTTTTCTCGTAATACTTCACCTTTTGCCCAACATGCAAAATGTTAAAATCGTCGTTCGGGAAGTGCTTCGCTAAATACTTTACTGTATATAGCGTAATAGATTGTTCCCCTTTTGGGCTGCCGTTTAATACTGTAATTTTCATCTGTTCTTTTATAAAACTTAAAACGTAAATGTAACTAACGACAAAATCAAGTCTTTTTATCGTTCTGAAAAAGGGATCTTGATTTTGTCGTTAAAAAATAAGGGTGTTAAGGTTTATGCTTTATAGAAAGGCATTTTTACGATAACAGCTTTCACCAATTTTTCACGTATTTTGATGAATATTTCGGTGTCAGCTTTTGTGAATCCCGTTTTTACCCAGGCAGTTCCAATAGCTTTATTAATAGAAGGGCCTTGAGTACCAGAGCGCACAATTCCTATTTCGTTGCCATCGGCGTCGCAAACAGGGTAGTCTTGGCGAGGAATGCCTCTTTCTATCATTTCAAAGCCTACCAACCTGCGTTGTAAGCCAGCTTCTTTCATTTGTAGCATTCTCTCTTTGTCAATAAAGTCTTTATGGTCTACAAACTTGGTAATCCAAGCTAATCCCGCTTCAATAGATGTAATGGTATCGTCAATTTCGTGTCCATATAAACAGAACCCCATCTCCAAACGTAGTGTGTCTCTTGCAGCCAATCCAATAGGTTTAATATCGAACTCTTTACCAGCTTCAAAAACAGCATTCCAAATGGCTTCGGCATCTTCGTTTTTAAAATATATTTCACAGCCACCCGATCCGGTATATCCAGTAGTAGAGAATATTACGTTTTCAATTCCTGCAAAAGTAATGGTTTTAGTAGTATAATATTCCATATTTTCAACCTCTGCTTCTGTTAGTTTTTGCATTGCTTTTAATGCAAGTGGGCCTTGTACTGCTAATTGTGAAACTTGGTCAGAAATATTGGCTATTTCTGCGCCAAACTTATCGTTTTGCAAACTCACCCATGCCCAATCTTTGTCGATGTTGGCGGCATTAACTACTAGTAGGTACTCGTTTTCGGCAATGCAGTACACCAATAGGTCGTCAACAATCCCCCCATTTCCGTTAGGGAAACAAGAGTATTGTACCTTACCTGGGAATAAAGCAGCAACATCGTTAGAGGTAATATATTGTAGAAATGGCAACGCTTGTGCCCCTTTTACGGTAAACTCACCCATGTGCGATACGTCGAAAACGCCCACCTTGTTTCTTACGTGAACATGTTCCGCGCTCAATCCTTCGTACTGAATTGGCATATAGAAACCTGCAAATTCAACCATTTTAGCACCCGCTTCTTCGTGCAATTTTCTAAAAGCTGTCTCTTTCATAATGAATCTATTTTGTGTTTTATCTTTTAATTTTTAACCCGCAAAGATACACTACTTTTTTAAATTGTTTAGCAGCTAATCAAAAAAATAATCATACTTTTGCACCTTAATATTAAAAATAGAAACATGAAGATTTACAATAGATTAGAACGATTGATCGCTGTTTTTTTTGTCGTAGTTTTTTTGTCGGTGGGATGTTCTTCCCCCGCACCTACTCCCGAGGAGGTAACAAAGCAATATTTTGAGGCACTTTTGGTAGAGGATTATATTACGATGCACGCATTGTCGACTGAAAAGGAGGCGGCAAAATATGATGAGGCGATGTTGGTAGAAGGGGCAAAAGGGACCAACCCCGAGAAGCGCCCTTTCTTAGATACCTTTCTTGCAGCGGAGCGTAACTACAAGCCCGCAGAAATGGATACGCTCAATCCCGATAAAGTATCTGTAGAAATAGAATTTGTTTTTCCAGAGGGGAAGGAGAGTCGTTACCGGGGAGCGGCAGTTATGCTAGAAAAGGAGAACGAGCAGTGGAGAATTTATCAAATGACCCCAATGTTTGAGTAGTACACGCGCTATTTATGATCTAGCGAATAGTGTAGCCCGCGGCTCTCTTTTCTGTTGATTGCGTTTCTAATCACTAAGTATCCCACATTTACCATGTTCCTGAGTTCGCATATTTCAGGAATAAGGATCGATTTTTTATACAATTCTTCGGTCTCTTCGTAAATAATTTTTAATCGGTCGAAAGCCCGTTTTAGGCGGAGGTCGGAGCGCACAATGCCCACATAATTAGACATGATAGATTGTAGCTCTTTTTTCGATTGGGTAATTAAGATCATCTCCTCGTTATGCACAGTCCCTTCGGTGTTCCATTCAGGGATTTCGTGGCAGAGTTCAATGGTGTTAATATGTTGCATGGCATCAATATAGGCGCGGTGCGAGAATACAAGTGCTTCGAGTAATGAGTTGGAAGCTAGTCGGTTGGCGCCATGTAGCCCCGTAGAAGCGCACTCGCCAGAGGCATATAGATGACGGATAGAACTTTTTGCCCATTCGTCGGTTTTAATGCCGCCACACGAATAATGTGCCGCTGGAACAATCGGGATCATATCTTTAGTAATATTAATACCGATGCTTAAGCACTTGGCGTATATGTTAGGGAAGTGCATTAAAATTTCTTCTTCTTTAATATGTCGCGCATCTAGGTAGAGGTGCTCTTTCCCGCTTATTTTCAGTTGGTTATCTATAGCTCTAGCCACAATGTCTCTTGATGCAAGCGAGCCGCGGGGGTCGTAATTTTCCATAAACTCTTCCCCATTGTGAGTTTTAAGTATTGCTCCTGCGCCGCGTAGCGCCTCGGTTATAAGGAACGCCGGCGATTCTTTGGGGTTGTAGAGTGCTGTTGGGTGAAACTGCACAAACTCCATGTTGTTTACTTGCCCTTTAGCACGATATACCATTGCAATGCCGTCGCCAGTAGCTATTTGCGGGTTGGTAGTGTTGCCGTACGCTGTGCCTATGCCCCCCGTGGCCATCATGGTAACCTGCGATAAAATGGTGAGTACTTTTTCTGTTTTTGGACTGTAAACGTAGGCACCATAGCAGGTTATGTCGTTGCTTCTTCGACTAAGCTCTACCCCTAGGTGGTGCTGTGTTATGATTTCTACAGCATAATGATGCTCTAAAATCTCAATGTTGGGGTGTTGTTGTGCAGCTGCTACTAACTTTTTCTCTATCTCTAATCCGGTAATGTCTTTATGATGAAGCACACGGTACTCAGAGTGCCCACCCTCTTTGGCTAAATCGAAACGCCCACATTTGGTTTTGTCGAAATCAACCCCCCAGTCCACTAGCTCCATTACCCGCTCGGTCGATTCTCTAATGGTAATCTCCACAATGTTTCGGTCGCAAAGATCGTCGCCAGCTTTTAAGGTATCTTCTACGTGTTTCTTGTAACTATCTGGCTGATAAACAACAGCTGCAATGCCCCCTTGCGCATATTTGGTAGAGGTCTCTTCACAAGATCCCTTCGATATAATACATACCTTGCCGTGATTGGCAGCCTTAAGGGCAAAACTTAACCCCGCAATACCAGATCCTATAACCAAAAAGTTGACGTTTTTTCTCATAATCTATTACTATTTGCTTTTTGTGAAAAAGAAACGGCAAAGTTACAATTATTTGTTGTAAAAAGAATCGTGAAATCGATTTTTTTTGCAGAGTTCTTTTCGATTCGATAATCTCTTCGGAGAAAAAGTGAACCGCTTTACGTGCTATTGTTTGTAAAAGAATAGTCATGTTCTTTTCTGTTTTTTATAATAATAAAAACGTTCATAAATATTTAAAAATTAAAGTAATTGATACTTTTTTTATCGTAAATTTGCCACGTTTTTTCAAAATATATTATTTATGGACAAGTCTAAAGCATTATTAAAAGTAGCCGCTAAAAATATACAAACAATTGCCGAATTACAATCGTATTCTATTTTAGATAAGGATGTTATATTACAATATTTAAGAGCCACCTACGGTGTTATTGTGCAAATGAGCACCGACGATGCCGTGGTAGAACAGCAATTAGAACTGAATAACGATATACAAGATGAAACTTTAATAGCAGAAATAGAAATGCTGAAAAGGGTTGTAATGGAAAAGGGGGAGTTGTTGAATGCAGAAATTAAAAAGAATGAGTATTTAAACCAACAACTTCAATCGCTAAACGAAAAGTTGGTGGCGCAACAAAGTATTGCCGAGCAGTTGAAAACCACTGTAGAGGGGAAAGAGCAGCTTATCATTTCTAAAGATTTTCATATTGGAGAATTAACAGAGCAACTAGCGGTTCAAAAAGAGCAGTTTGAGATTGAAAAGCAAGATTTATATCTTCAACTAGAGGTAGAGAAAAATAAAGAGAGAACGGCACAGCAAACTATAAATGCGGTGATTCAACAACCTCCAGTAGCAACAAAAACAGTGGAACTGTTAACCGAAGAGTCGTTTTTGCTGTCAACGGAGGAGGCTGTAGAAGATGTTGTGACCCCGAAGGAAGCAATTGAAAAAACAGAAAAGAGAGAAACTGTAACTAGTGAAAGTAAACGTGAGATAGAATCTATTACACTAGATTTGTTCGAAGTGCATGAAGAGGTTGCCGTAGAGGAAGTTGTGATAAAAAAAGAGACTGTTGTGGAGGAAAAACAGGTATTTGTTCCAAAACAAGAGGTAACACCGCCTGCAGCGGCAGCTCCAAAGAAGAGTTTGTCGGATTATCTAGGAGAAAACAGAGAAGACAATTCATTGGCATCGCGTTACCAAAATAGCAAAATTAACGATCTAGCTAAAGCAATCTCTATCAATGAAAAATTCTTATTTATAAGAGAATTGTTTAAAGATAGAGGCGAGGAGTTTAAATCGGCAGTAGAACAGCTCAATAAATGTACTACCGATGAGGCCGCTTTTGAATTGTTAGAGAAGTTCCGAAATCATTATTTTTGGGACACGTCGGCACCTGCCTATTTGGCATTTTGCGACCTTATAAGAAGAAAGTTCAACTAATGGGGACATCTAATAATTCCCCATCGATTTTATAATAATAATTAATATGGACAAAA
>CAYJOY010000021.1:0-10686 GCA_964371885.1 uncultured Lentimicrobiaceae bacterium
GACAGACAACACTAATTTAGGACGCAAGCGTATCCGTACCTCATCTCCTGTAGCTACCTCTAATAGACAAACAAAAGTTGCTTCTACCAAAACTACCGATAACCCAGAAACTCAAAGCCCAAGCAACACATCTCCCAACACTCCAGAGGTTACAAAGCTAGAAGTTGCTTCAAAACCGGTAAGCAATAACAAAAAGGCTCCGGCGAAAGAGGAAATTAACATTGTAAACGACGAGTTAGCTCTTAACCCGATTGCTTCAAAAGAAGAGGTAGCTGACACCACTTCTCTTGTATTAGAGGAAAAGCCTACTAAAACTCGTACAACGAAAAGCACTACCAAGAAAAAAACGGCTAAAGTAGAAGAGGAGAATGCTCCTGATGTAATCGATGCCGCAGTGCAACCTGCTGAAAATATTGAAGTAACAGAAGAGAAGCCTAAAAAAAGAGGAAGAAAAGCTACCACAGAGAAGAAAGGCGCAGAGAATGCAGAGCAATTACCTCTATTTGAGGTCGAGGCTATAGAAGTGAACACCGAGCCACCAGCAGCTCCTTCTGATAAGAATACGAAAAAGATAGTTCGTGATGAGATAACTCCACAACAATCCAACGCCGCTTCAAAGCTTGAGAAAAGAGAAAAAAGGCCAGAATATCAGCACGAAAAGAGAGAGAACACACACACAAAATATGCCGATAAATATTGGGAGTTGGTTTCTAAGGCCGATTTTAAAGCCAACATTATGGCAGAAGGGGTACTAGAAATAACCTCTGAAACGTGCGGTTTTCTTCGCTCGGCCGACTATAACTACCTTTCTTCCCCTGACGATATTTATGTATCTTCTGGACAAATTAAGCGCTATGGTCTAAAAAATGGAGACACCGTGCGTGGCACCATTCACCCTCCTAAAGAGTCGGAAAAGTTTTTCTCTTTAAGTAGTGTAGAAAAAATTAACTATAAATTTCCTGAAGAGATACGCGACCGTATCCCTTTCGACTATTTAACCCCTATGTTCCCGAACGAGAAAATTAATCTTACGGGGCAAAACAACAACAATTTATGCACCCGCGTTATCGATCTTTTTGCTCCTATTGGCAAAGGGCAACGTGGTTTAATTGTTGCGCAACCCAAAACTGGAAAAACAGTGCTATTAAAAGAGGTAGCCAACGCTATTGCTAACAACCATCCAGAAATATATCTTATAGTTTTATTAATAGATGAGCGTCCTGAGGAGGTAACCGACATGCAACGCAGTGTTAATGCGGAGGTTGTATCTTCCACTTTTGATGAATCGGCTGAGCGACATGTAAAAATTGCCAATATAATATTAGAGAAAGCCAAAAGAATGGTAGAGTGTGGGCACGATGTGTGCATTCTATTAGACTCTATTACCCGTTTGGCGCGTGCTTTTAACACCGTTGCGCCAGCTTCTGGCAAAGTGTTATCGGGAGGTGTAGAAGCCAATGCACTACAAAAACCGAAACGTTTCTTTGGTGCGGCGCGTAACATTGAAAACGGAGGGTCGCTCACCATCATTTCCACAGCACTCATTGATACGGGCGCGCGTATGGAGGAGGTTATTTTTGAGGAGTTTAAAGGGACGGGTAACATGGAGTTACAACTTGATAGAAAACTGGCCAACAAACGGATATACCCTGCTGTTGATATTATTTCATCGAGTACACGCCGCGACGACCTTCTTCACCCTCAAGAAGTTATACAGAGAGTTTGGATTCTTAGAAACCACCTTGCAGATATGACCCCTATTGAGGCGATGGAATTTACTAAAGACAAAATGGGAAAAAGCAAAAATAACGAAGAGTTTTTGCTATTTATGAATAGCTAAATTGTTCAAAATTAGATGCAAAATTAGAGATACAGCATAGTTAAACTTATTGATAAAAGGTTATGAAAGCAGAAATTTTAGCATTAAAGAAAGAGAAAAACGCAATCATACTTGCGCATTATTACACCACACCAGAGGTTCAAGATATTGCTGATTTTGTGGGTGATAGCTTAGCCTTAGCACAAAAGGCGGCAGATACCGACGCTGATATTATACTCTTTGCGGGAGTACATTTCATGGCTGAGACTGCTAAAATACTGAATCGTAATAAGGTGGTGCTTATTCCCGACATGCAAGCTGGCTGTTCGTTGGCAGACAGTTGCGAAGCTGAGGCTCTCAAAAATTGGCTTAAAAATTATCCCAATCACTACGTAGTGAGCTATGTAAACTGCTCTTCTGAGGTTAAAGCGCTTTCCGATCTAATTATCACTTCTGGCAATGCATTGCAGAAAGTAAGCGCGTTACCTGAAGATTTAAAAATAGTTTTCGTCCCTGATCGTAATTTAGGCGCATATATTAATAAGGAGACGGGAAGAGAGATGGTACTGTGGGACGGCGCATGTCACGTTCACGACTTGCTTACCACCGATGCTGTGTATGCTGCTAAGGAGAAATACCCCAACGCTAAAGTTATTGCTCACCCCGAATGCAAGGCGGTAGTGCTAGCACTTGCCAACTTTGTAGGGTCAACAGCCGCGATGCTTAACTACACGCAAAATGATGATTGTAGCGAATATATTGTTGTAACTGAAACGGGAATTATTCACGAAATGCAGAAACGAAGCCCTCACAAACAGTTTCACGTGATCACTTCTCCCGAAAACTGTTCGTGTAGCAACTGCGAGTATATGAAAATGAACACACTCGACAACATTTACCATGTGCTAAAACATGAAGATAGCGAAATTACACTATCGGACGAGATCATCGAGAAAGCGAAAGTGCCTATTTTAAGAATGTTGCAAAAGAAGAAGAAGATAGCTGTATTTGCTAGCGGCAACGGTTCTAACTTTGAAGCTATTGTAAATGCTTCCAAAGAAAACAATTTCAATGCAGAAGTTGCAATCCTAATTTCCGACAACAAAGATAGTTATGCTATAACTCGCGCCAAGAACCATAACATTCCTGTGTTTGCATTTAATGCGAAAGCATACACCTCGAAAGTTGATTTTGAAAAAGAGATTATTGCACAATTGCAAAAACATCAGGTAGAGCTCATTGTATTGGCGGGTTATATGCGCATTATTGGGGAAACCCTTTTGAGTGCATATCCTCAACAAATCATCAATATTCATCCTTCACTACTTCCCGCTTTTGCTGGCAAAAGTGGCATTGAGGATGCTTATAACTATGGAGTTAAAATATTTGGAGTAACCGTACATTATGTGAACGAAGGGGTCGATACAGGAGAGATCATCGATCAAGAATGCTTTAAAGCAGAAGAAAATGAGAGTTTAGACTCTATTACTGAAAAAATTCACAAAATAGAACATCAAATATACCCTGCTGTAATTCATAAACTCACAAAATAAGAACTTACAGACAGAACCTTAAAGTAATAAAAGAGCCGAGGCATTAACCTCGGCTCTTTTGGTACTATATCACAATATTAATAATTTTCTTGGGAACAATTATCATTTTCTTAATAGGCTTATCGCCAACCCATTTTTTACATTCATCTAATGCTAATACTTCTGTTTCAATCTCTTTTGGTGATTTATCTAACGGAAATTCTTTAAAGAATCTGGTTTTACCATTTATAGAAACTGGGTATTTGAAATGGCTTTCTACTAAATACTTCTCTTCAAACTTTGGATATTCTGCTACTGTTACCGAGTTTTCATGCCTCAATAGTGCCCATAATTCTTCGGCAATATGAGGAGCGTATGCAGAAATTAACACCACCATTGGTTCTAGTATTTTTCTTTCTTTACATTTAGCATCTGTTAACTCGTTAGTGGCAATCATGAATGCACTAATAGCGGTATTGAATGAGAATCTTTCGTTGTCGCTTTCTATTTTTTTAATCGTTTTATGGAGGGTTTTATATGCTTCTGGCGAAGGTTCGTTATCGGTAAGTTCGAGGGTAAGCTCGTTGTTGTTATGGAAAAGTTTCCAAAACTTACGAATAAATCTCGATACCCCTTCTATGCCATTGGTATCCCATGGTTTCGCCAATTCTATAGGCCCTAAGAACATTTCGTACATTCTCAAAGTATCGGCTCCATATTTTATCACTAAATCGTCAGGATTTTGTACATTATATTTCGATTTTGACATTTTTTCTACTTCAGCACCGCAGATATATTTCCCGTTCTCCAACTCAAACTCTGCATTAGCAAACTCTGGTTGCCACTGTTTAAAAGCCTCTATATCGAGAACATCGTTCGACACCATGTTAATATCTACGTGTATTGCCGTGGTATCGTAATTACCTTTTAGTCCGAAAGATACAAACTGACTAGTCCCTTTTACTCTATAAACAAAATTAGAACGTCCTTGTATCATTCCTTGGTTAATGAGTTTTTTGAATGGCTCATCTTTTACAGTTAAACCTATATCGAATAAGAATTTATTCCAGAAACGTGCATATATTAGGTGCCCGGTTGCGTGTTCAGCACCACCAACGTAGAGGTCTACCTCTTGCCAATATTCGTTAGCCTCTTTCGAGAAACACTCTTGATTATTGTGTGGGTCCATGTATCTTAAATAATAGCCACTTGAGCCGGCGAATCCAGGCATGGTGCTTGTTTCCAGTGGGTATCCCTCTTTTGTTTTCCAATTTTGAGCGCGCGCCAACGGTGGTTCTCCCGATTCAGTTGGCAAATATTTATCTACTTCTGGCAATAAGAGTGGCAATTCCGATTCTGGCAACATGTATGGTAGTCCCTCTTTGTAATACACAGGGAATGGTTCCCCCCAATAGCGTTGGCGGCTAAAGATAGCATCGCGGAGGCGATAATTTATGGTGCCATAACCAATGCCCATTTCTGCTACTTTGGCAATTACTTGCTTACTACCCTCTTTTACAGGAAGTCCTGTTATAAAGTCGGAGTTAATACATTCTCCCTCTTTGGTTTCGTGCGCCTCTACGGCAATATCACCGCCGCTAATCACCTGTAAAACAGGAAGATTAAAATGTTTTGCGAAGGCATAATCTCTACTATCGTGGGCTGGTACTGCCATAATAGCGCCTGTTCCGTATCCAGCTAAAACATACTCTGCCACATAAATTGGGATAGGTTGTTGGGTAAATGGATTTAAGGCGTAAGAACCGGTAAACACTCCCGACACTTTTTTCACATCGGAGGCGCGCTCTGTTTCCGAGCGGTTTTTTGCAATGGTTACGTAACGCGTTACCTCCTCTTTTTGCGCTGCGGTGGTAAGTGTTTCTATGAGGGGATGTTCTGGACATAGTACCATAAACGAAACACCGAAAATAGTATCGGGTCGTGTTGTAAACACATCAACAGTAGTGTTAATGGTTTCGTTCTCTAGCGGAAACTGAATAAATGCCCCTTCACTTTTTCCAATCCAATTGCGCTGTATCTCTTTTAACGAATCGCTCCACTCTATATTATTTAGCCCTTGCAACAATCTTTCAGCATAAGCCGACACACGCAAAATCCACTGTTTCATCAATTTGCGCTCTACTGGATGACCTCCACGAACTGAAAGGCCGTTCACAACCTCATCGTTAGCAAGTACTGTTCCAAGTGCTGGGCACCAATTAACCCACGAATCGGCAAGATAAGCTAAGCGGTAGTTCAGCAATATTTCTTGCTGCTCATTCTCTGTTTTTCCATTCCACTCCTCTTGGGTAAAGGTGAGTTTTTCTGTAGCGGCAACATTTAATCCTTCGGTTCCTTGTTGCGCAAAAGTACGCGCTAATTCAGCAATCGGTTTTGCTGTTTCCGCTTGTTGGCAGTAGTAGTGATTAAATAGTTGAATAAACACCCACTGCGTCCATTTATAATATTCTGGATCACAAGTTCTAAACGATCGATCCCAATCGAAAGAGAACCCTATTTTATCGAGTTGTTCACGGTATCTTTCAACATTGGTATGGGTGGTAATTGCCGGATGTTGCCCTGTTTGTATAGCATACTGTTCTGCAGGCAGACCAAAGGCATCGTAGCCCATGGGATGCAACACGTTAAATCCTTTTTGGCGTTTATAGCGAGAATAAATATCCGACGCTATATATCCGAGGGGATGCCCTACATGCAAACCCGCCCCCGAAGGGTAAGGGAACATATCTAAAACATAAAATTTAGGTTTTGAATGGTCTATTTCGGTTTTATAAACTTTATTTTCTTTCCAAAATTGTTGCCATTTTTTTTCTATCTCTCTGAAATTGTAGTCCATATCGTTAAATTTTTGAAGCGACAAAGATACATTTTTTTTTGCCAAGAGTTTTTCAAGAATGCGTTTAATTTAAACAGATATTGGTACACAGCAGTTATAAAAAAGCCGCTTCAATTTTAGGCACTAATAAATCAATATTTCCGGCACCTAGGGTAAGCAGCACCTCTGGTTTTGTTGCCTGTAAATGGGCAATTACCTGCTGTGGAGCTACTATTTGTTTTCTATTATGAGGGATAAGATCTAGCAACATTTGCGAGGTTACTCCTTCAATGGGTAGTTCGCGCGCTGGGTATATATCAAGCAAAATCACCTCATCGAGAAGTGCCAACGCTTGTGCGAACTCTGTGGCAAAATCTCGCGTACGCGTATAAAGGTGGGGCTGAAAAATACCCGTTATTTTTTTGGCTGGATAAATGTGTTTAACGCTTTCAATACAATAAGTTAATTCGGTAGGGTGATGCGCATAATCGTCAATGTATACAAAGTCTTCTCTATTAATCCTAACGTCAAACCTCCTTTTAATCCCCTGAAAAACAGACAATTTACTAGCCACATCTTGTATACTCTCTCTTGCATGCAAGGTAGCAGCGGCCAATGCAGCCACACTATTGAGAACATTATGGCTACCTGTCATGCAAAGATTAATATTAGAGATGGTAGTTATTTCTTCCAAATTCTCATCTTTAATTACCAAAGTAAATTGCGCGTAATCGGGATTAAGTTCTAGCTCTTTAATCTGAAAATGGGATGAATTTGAAAATCCATATTGTATGAATTTTTGCGATGTTTTCCATCATCATCCACCTGATTTACAAATTGTTGAAAACTTTTTTGTAGCGATTCTTTATTCTGATAAATATCTAAATGATCGGCCTCCACACAGGTTACTATAGCCGTTTTAGGGTATAATGTTAGAAACGATCTATCAAACTCATCGGCTTCAACAATTACCGTATCTATCTCTTTCTTTATTAAATAATTGTTATTATTTTTATTCATCACACCTCCAACAAATGCTAATATTTGTTCCTCTTCGAGCAGGTGCGCTAATATGGCTGTTGTGGTTGTTTTTCCGTGTGTGCCTGCCACTGCAATGGTAGGAAAGTGGCTACAAATAATGCCTAATACTTCTGAGCGTTTTAAAATTGGGATATTTTTACCCTGGAAATACTGATACAGTTTACAATCCTTAGGTACTGCTGGTGTATATACCACAATATCAATATCGTTTGGCAGTAAATCGGGATTATCTTCATTAATAATTTGTGCCCCTTTTTCAGATAGAGCATTAGTAATATGAGATAACGTAAGGTCGTAGCCTGCCACTCTTTTCTTTTGTTGCAAAAAGAAGTGGGCAAGTGCACTCATTCCGATACCTCCAGCACCTAAAAAATAGACGGAGCGAAGTGCGGCTAGGTCAATCTTATTCATGGTTAGTTATTCAAACTTTTAAACAGCGTTTCAAGGTTATCGAAGGAAAATTCGCGAGCTAATATTTTATTTTGATCATCTAACAGATACACCGCAGGAGTTTGCATCAAATCTAAATACTCTATTAAATCGTAGTTATAATCGCCCATAGCATAGCTTAGGTTAATCCATTCTAGTTGATTGTCAAAAATAAATTTCTCCCAACGTTCTTGGTCGCCGCTTACCGAAACTGCCACTACTTCGAAGTGGTAGATGTCGGAAAAGTTATAATAGAAATCGTGTAAAATAGGGGTATATTCTTGGCAATGGTCGCAATCTGGATCCCAAATCCAAAGGATGGTATAAGGTTTTGAAATAGTATCCATATCTACCATTTCACTGTTAATATCGCAACCTTGAAATGGGGGTAATTCGTTGCCAACCATTACTTTTCGTTTTGTATTTATTTTTCTATTGAATACACGGTACTCATTTTCATCCAAATATTTACTGCATTTTTTCTCTGAAGAGCAATACTTGTCAAATAATGTAATCAGCACTTCGTCTTTTGCAGGCGGACAGCTTAAATATTCGAATAATACTTTTCGTAGAATTTCATTTTTCTCTTTTTTATTATTTTTCAGAAGTTGTTCAATCGATGCTATAATTTTAGAAGGTTCATTCACAGTATCGAACATCCCATTTTCATAAGTATAAGTTTGATGATTCTCTTTTTCTGATTGTCCACTCAAAGAAGGGACTAGCATCAGCAAAGCCAATGTTAAGTAAATAAAGTGTTTCATGTATACGTTAGGTTACTGTTTTATAAATTTTAAAGTTGCTAACAAATTCTGCTTGTTAAACAGTTGTACAATATATTGTCCTTTCTGTAATTGATTTACAAAGAGGGGTTGCTGGGTTTCGATGCTTTCTTGCTGCACCATTTTTCCGTTTACATCGAATATGATACAATGTGAAATCTGTACATTATTATCAGTTTGTACCATAAAATGGTCGTTTACTGGATTAGGGTATAACGATATATTCTCCTGCTGTTCGTTCTCTTGTATACTTACAATAGCGTTAATCTCTTTATTAGTAGAATTATAGCCACAATTATTAAAAGCAAGCACAGTAATCATCCCTTCTCCATGTTTCGAAATTTTGAGCTGCATTGACTCTGTGAAGGTAGAATTTACGAAAGTCCAGAAAGGGTTTGAGCTTCGCCACTCATATCTCGTAACATGCGCTACATTTGAGATGGTGTAGGTATACACCCCTGTATCGCTCACCACCGATGGTCCTTGAATCGGGCTGTTAAACACGGGTTTGGGATTAACTGTTAATTCCAATTCCACAATACTATCACATCCATTTACAGTGGTTAGATTTTGTACATGATTAAACACCCCTACCTCTGTTTGTACAGGGAGTTCGAATCCATAATCGTTATAATCAGAATCGATACACACTTCGTCCACGTGCGATTCGTGATAAGAATTCCATACGATAAGTTCTTTCGTATCTTCAGCGGTGCAACCATTGGGTGAAGTAGCTACTACGATATACTCTGTAGTTTCTTCAGGATATACTGTAATTGATGGTGTGGTTTCGTTGGTATTCCACACGTAGGTATAGCCATCTTGTAATGTGAGGATGGTGGTGTCGCCCTGACAAATTTCGTTAACACCTTGTATAGAGAACTCTGGGGTTTGGAGGAGCGTTACCATCTTTGTTGCTTCCGATGAGCAGCCATACGCGCTGGTTCCTATTACATAATATTCTCCGCCGTTATGTATGGTAATAATTGGTGTTGTTTCGCCTGTACTCCACAAATAATTGGCAATACCCTGAGTAGCAGCTAAGGTAATGCTATCGCCCATACAGAAAGCATTGGCTCCATCTATCGCTATTACAGGGTTACTCACCTCTTCAATAAACACGAAATCTGAAGCTTGACATCCGTTAAGGCTCACCCCAACCGAATAGTAGCCTCCTTCGCTTACATTTATTTGCGATGTTGTTTCCTCGGTATTCCACAAGTAGCTACCACCACCTGTTGCAGTAATGGTAACAATGCTATCCACGCAAATATGCTCAGGAGCTATAATTTCCACATCTGGCAGAGGGTTTACATTTACCGTTTTCTCGATTCTCGATGTACAGCCGTAGGTATTGGTAACATCGCAAAAAAAGGTAGTAGTATCTGTTGGTGCCACATTGATGGAAGGGCCTGTTTGGACGTTGTTCCACACACATGATAGTGAGGGATCAGCAATTGTTAACGTAGTGCCCTCGCCTTCGCAAATGGTAGTATTCCCAAATATGAATGTTACGGGTAATGGCAATGTTGCTACGGTAACCTCATCGGTGGCTGTACACCCGTAGCTATTAGTGAGGGTTACACTATAATTTCCTGCTGTGCTTACTACAATAGTATCGGTTGTACTTCCTGTAGACCACAATACCTGCCAAGATGGGGAGGTGGTTAACACGGTAGAATTTCCGTGGCACATTGAGAGGTTTCCCGTTATATTAGCCGTTGGCGATGGGAGTTGGCTTACCACCACTGTATCTCTCGAAACGCAACCATTTGATGCTGTCCCTTTTACAATATAGCTCCCTGGTTCTGTTATAATGATAGAAGCCGAGGTAGCACCATTATTCCACGAATAAGATTGGTAATTAATGGCTGTTAGCACGGTACTGCTTCCTGTACAAAATGAACGCGCGCCTAACACCTCAAGTGTATTTTCCTCACATTCAATTTCTGGCATATTACTTATACTGTTCTGTATATCTTCAGATGCATAAGCGTTTCCGAAGAAAAGTGCGAACACCAAACAGGCTATAATTTTTAATGATGGGATAAAAAACCGAGTATGTTGAACATTTTTCATAGCAATAATTTTAGAAGTTTTTATTTCCAACCTCCACCTAAAGCTCTGTACAACTGTATTTTAGACTGTGTGTTTTGCAAATAATAGCTAACAAGTGCTACAGATGAATTAAGTGCATTATCTTCTGCATAAAGCAAATCGAGATAAGATACGAAACCATTTTTCATG
>CAYJOY010000021.1:10696-15088 GCA_964371885.1 uncultured Lentimicrobiaceae bacterium
TTTGAAAGTTGTTCCGTTTGTTGTATTTGATTTTCGATAGATTCGAGCGAATATTGGTATGTAATTAACGCATCTGCCACCTCTTTTTGAGCTGTTAGCATGGTATTTTGAAAATTATAAATAGCTTGTTTTTTCTTTTCGGCGGCTACATTGCGTTGTGTTATTAATTTTCGTTGATTAAAGATGGGGGCAGTAATGCCAGATATTAAGTTGCTAACGAGCGAGCCTGGGATATTAAACCAATTAATAAACTCTGTTGATGAGAATCCGACACTTCCCGATATAACTAGCGAAGGGTACATGGCTGCTCTTGAGTAATTCCAATCTTCGTGTGCCGAAATCAGACTTTGTTCTGCAGCAATCATGTCTGGGCGATTGCTGAGTAGTTGTGCGGGAACGCCTGTTTTTGTAAAATCTACATCCGTAATTACCGATTTAACAATATCACCACGTTTTATTTCTTGTGGAGGTGTTCCTATTAAAATAGCGAGTAAATTTTCGGTGGTATTCACCCCTATTTTTGATTGTGCAATATTAACTAACGAATAGTAATATTGGGCTGCTGCCTGGTTAACAGCAGTTTCGTTTTGCATGCCAGCGTTTTTAAACGATTTTATTACCTCTAGGCTCTCTTCTCTTGTTTTGGCAGATTGTTCATAAATAACCAGTTGAGCGTCGTAAGCTAACAGTTGGTAATATGCGGCTGCAATGTTGGCAATAAGTTCTGTTTGTACAGCATTTCTATAGGCCTTCGACTGTTCAAGTTTGGCTATTTCTGACCGTTTTGCGGCTGCGAGTTTTCCCCACACATCGAGTTCCCAGCTGGCACCAGCGCCTGCTAAATTTCCCATTAGCGATAATACGCCACGCGATGCGTACTGCCCACCGCTAGTAGGATACCCCTCGATGCCCACATTGAGAGCAGCGGATACGCTAGGGGCAAAAGCAGCCTTAGATTGTTTTAGGTACTCTACGGCTGCTTTAATGTTACTTTCAGCAATTTTAAGATCGTAATTGTTCTTTAATGCTGTATCTATTAAAGCGATAAGAAACGGGTCGGCATAATAATCGCGCCACGAAATAACAGCCAATGAGTTTGTGTCTTGTGTATTGGTGTTTCTATATGCACTTGCGGTTTCCGCTAGTTCTGGACGCACATATTTTTTTGACACGCAACTACTTAAAGCAATTGATAAAACACAAAAGGTTATTAAAATATATCGCTTCATTGGGATCTTAATTTTCTTGAGCAAATTTTCTTCCTGCTCTTAAACATTCTAAATTTACGTTTACAATAGCTTCGCCTTTGCGTGCGAACACCTCTTCAACTGCTTTTTCAATATCTTCGAAAGGGATAGCAATATATGGAGAAGCGGCTCCTAAAATAACCATGTTAGCTGAACGTGATGATCCTAAATCTTTGGCTATTTGGTCAGCATTAAGAACTACGCGATTCTTAAGTTTATTGAGTTCTACGTTAATAGCCTCTTCTTCTGGATAATTAGCGATGTTGATAAACGGTTGAGAGTTTGTGATTAACCAACCTTCCGAAGATAACCATGGTAGGTATCTCAACGACTCCATAGGTTCAACTGAGATGATAAGGTCGGCTTGCCCTTTTGGGATAAGGTCGGAAGCGATTTCATAATCTGCTAAACGGAAATGCGATTGCACGTCTCCGCCGCGTTGGCTCATTCCGTGTACTTCTGCTTGCTTTAAAATTAATCCTTTTTTAACTGCTGCGTGTCCAATAATAGTTGCAATGGAAAGAATTCCTTGTCCACCTACACCTGCTAAGATAATGTCAATTTTCATTTTATTTTTATTTTATTAATTTCTAATACTTTAACAATTTCACAAAAAGGGTATCAACCTTTTTTAATAACCTGCAAATATATAATATTTTTCTTATTAGTGATTTGCTTTAAATGCAATTAGTCGTTGTTCTAATGCAGGTAACTGTTCATCTCGCACTAACGACACACAAGCGCGTATCCCTTCTGTTCTTTCGCTACCTGTAATGGCTAACGAGATAGCGCTAATTCCGTAGTACAAAAACTCCTCTAATAGTTGTTCGCCTGATAAACCAGGGTACGCCACTGTAAAGTAGAATCCATCAGCCAACGGTTTATCTTCATCTTTATCGTATACTAATACGAAGCCGTTATCGAGGAACATTTTTTTCATTTTTGTGGCTTTGTTACCATACTGTCTCACCTCATCAATAAAATTATACTTACCTTCATTACAAGCTTTTAAAATAGCTGCTAATGCATACTGTGCCGAGTGAGAAGTACCTGAACTTATAGCATATACGGTACCATACACCATAGCTCTTCCCATTAACTCTGTTCCAAAGTATGGGGCTAAATCTGGGTACGATTTTTGATAAAGATGGTCTGATAATACTAACATCCCAATACGCTCGCCCGCGTAGCTGAATGCTTTCGAGCTAGAGATCAGGAGGGCATAATTTTCAGTATATTGTCCTACGGTAGGTTGATAAGGGGCTACACCTGGAGTTGAGATATCGTGTCGGAAATCCATTCCAAAATAAGCCAAGTCTTCTAATACAATTACATCATACTCTGTGGCTAATGTTCCAATAATTTTCAATTCTTTTTCGGTAAAACAAATCCACGATGGGTTGTTAGGGTTAGAATAAACTATAGAATGTATGTGTCCTTTTTCGAGAATTGTGCGCAATTTAGCTTCTAGCAGTTCTCCTCTATGATTATATACATCGAAAGTTTCGTACGCTAAACCCATTACACGGTGTTGTTGTTTTTGTACTGGGAATCCTGGGTCGATAAAAAGGGTCGTATTTTTTGCTTTATTTGCTCTCGCGAAAGTAACAAATGCTGCCATTCCACCCATCATAGAGCCAACAGTTGGAATACAACCATCTGGCGCCACATTTAGATTGAGGAAATTTTTAATAAATTTCGACATTTCTTGTTTCAAATTCACCGTTCCTTCAATATCTGGATAAATAGAGGCACAACCTTCGCGTAGTGCTGCAATTTGTGCTTCTACCCCTACCGCACATGGAGGAATGCCCGGAATACCCATTTCCATACGAACAAACTGCTCTCCGCTCTCTTTCTCAATCATATTAATGAGCTTCTTAATTTCTCTTATTGAAGCAGTTCCAACATTTTTAATCCCACTCAACTGGAGATTTTTTTCTACTATTTCCTGTTTTATTGGTGTATTACTCATATATAATTTTATTTGTTTTTATTAATACTTTCAGTAAAAAATGAATCGGCGAATATACACTTTTATTTGGAAATAATAGTACATTATTGTTTCACAAAACGCAATGTTGCTATCCCCATTGGGGTGGTTATCCTTACGAAATAGACACCTCTTTCTATATTTTCGATATTGAGTGTTTCAGAAAGGGCTTCCACTTGGGCTTGCATTACTATTCTTCCGGTCATATCACGCACCTCAACAGTTTGCATAATTACATCATTTGATGTTAGTGTTACCTGTGATGCTGCAGGATTAGGATACAACAATATCGAATTTCTCAATTCATTCTCTTCAATTCCCGATGCACTTGAGAAGTAGGCATCTATGGTTTCATTTTGCTGAATTGCAGGAAGTTGATATTGATTATTAGTAATTGGGGTAGTTACACCTGAAATTACCACACTGTCTAAGTTTGCCCCGTTATTAGGATCAAAGTTATAGATTGGAGTTGTTCCGGCATTGTATTCTACTGCACCTGCTGGGGTTACCACTCCTGGTCCGTGTGCTGTTGCGGTAATGGTGAACATTTGTATTCCTGTGGTTATTTCTAATGGCTGTTCTGGTGCCCATGGGCTCATTTCATCTTCGCAAATGCTTCGCACTTGTATTTGATATATAGATGCAGCTTCTAGGTCTTCTATTACATACGTATTATCGGCTACTGTTGTTTGCGACCAATCGCCAGAGGTGCCCGCGCGGTATTGTAGGTTATAGTTACTGGCATCGCCATTCCACGAAACGATGATGGAGGTTGCTGTTTCAGAAACTGCCATTACATCGGTTGGGGGAAAGCATGGAGCCTCTAGGGTGGTGAACGTACTCGATACCCATACAGAAGTATCATTCTCACCGCAAATCGATCTCACTGAGATTGCGTATTCGGTTTCTGGCATTAAGTTAATGAGTTCGTGAACGGTATCGGTGGTAACCGTTGTGGTATCGAGTATTCCATCTACTACCATTCTCAACTGCCAGCTAGGTGCATTTCCTCCCTGCCAAGCGAGGTTAGCAGTGTGGTACGTAATGTCGGTTACGGTGAGCTCAGCAGGCACGTTGCATGCTTCGAGCGTGGTAAAAGAGACGGTTGCCCAATCGGAGATATTCTCGTTGCCACAATGCGAGCGTACATAA